>NZ_JBFTRC010000054.1:0-28889 GCF_056399325.1 Allobosea sp. 01N443 | reverse complement strand
GCCCGAGCTGCTGCTCGAGCTGGGCGGCGATCGGCCTGGCAAAGGCATCGGTGCCGCCGCCGGCCGGGAATGGCACGATGAAGGTGATGGGTTTCTGCGGCCAGGCCTGGGCCTGCGCCGGAGCAGTGGCCGCCACGCCGAAACCCCCGGATACCGCAAGCGCGATGAGCCAGCTAGACTTGATCATGAATGCTCGTCCTCCCTGAAACGAAACCAGGCTCTTGATGGCCATTGACGCGATGCCATTGCGGCATTCTGTATGCATCTAAATGGATTAGGGCATCGGCCGCAGCAAATGACAAGCAAGCCATTTGGCCGATGCGAAGCCCGCAATTGCGATTGCGCCGATGCCGGAGACAGACGCTTTTCATGAGCCGCCTCGACAGTTTTATCCGCCGCCTCGAAGCCCAGCGCCGCATCCTCGACTGGGCGGCAGAGTCCGTCACCAACCGCAATGGGCTCGTGCTCGAGCTTGGCCTCGGCAATGGCCGCACATACGATCATCTGCGCGAAATCCTGCCGAAGCGGGAGATCTATGCCTTCGACCGTGAGGCCACGGCCAATCCGCGTTCGATGCCTCCGGAGAGCGCGCTGGTGCTCGGCGACATGGCAAAGACGCTACCGGACTTCGTGGAGCGGCATGGCCGCAATGCCGCGCTGATCCATGTCGACGCCACAACAGGTGTGTCGGAACGCGACCGTATCCATCTGGCCTGGTTGCCGGAGCATGTTGCCGCACTCGCGCAGGACGATGCACTCATCATCAGCGGCTCCGATCTCGAGCATCCTGCACTGGTTGCCGTTTCGCTCCCCGATGGTATCCCGGAAGGGCGCTACTTCGCCTATCGCCGCGCGGCTCCGTAAAGCGCGCGCTTGCAAGCCTGAGCTTATCTTATGGCCGAGGCGGGACCTGTCTGAGGAGACGACATGACCGGAGGCATCCACCACCTCACGCTGATCACCCGCGATGCGCAGGCCAATGTCGATTTCTATGTCGGCTTCCTCGGCCTGCGCCTCGTCAAGCAGACCGGCGGCTACGAGGATGCGGAGCAACTCCACCTGTTCTACGGCGACCGCCTGGGTTCGCCTGGCTCGCTGGTCACCTTTCTCGTCTGGCAGGACGGCTCGCCAGGTCGGGTCGGACATGGGCAGGTGAGCGAGATCGCGCTGGCCGTGCCACCGGCGAGCATCGGCTTCTGGCTGACGCGGGCACTGACGCAGCGTGTGCCCACTGAGGGACCGAAGCAGGAATTCGGCGAGCCCGTCTTGCGTTTGCGCGACCCCGACGGGGTGATCGTGAAGCTCGTGGGTACGGATATGGCGGCCGCGGCGCCATGGCAGGCGCCCGGGATCGCACCCGAGGATGCGATCCGCCGGGTTCGCGGCGCAACCATCCTGTCTGAAACGCGGGAGGAAACGGCCGCCTTCGTCGCACGCTTCGGCTACCGGCCAGCCGCGGCCACGACCGCTGTTCAGCGCATGGTGTCCGATAGTGGCGATGTCCTCGATATCCGCGATGCCGGCGGGTTCTGGCCCGGAGCTCCAGGCACGGGCATCGCGGACCATGTCGCCTTCCGGGCGAGGGACGAGGCCGCAGTGAAGGCCATCGAAAGTTCTCTGGCACGCCTCAATTCCTCGGTCACCACGCTTCACGACAGAAAATACTTCACCTCTCTCTATGTCCGCGAACCCGGCGGCACCCTGATAGAACTGGCGAGCGACGGCCCGGGATTTACGGTCGACGAGCCCGAGGACAGGCTTGGAACCAGCCTGATGGTTCCTCCATCCGATGGCAGCCGGGCTTCCGAGATCCGTGTCGTGCTGCCGCAATTCTCCCTGCCGGGAGAACCGCGCATGACCTATCGCGATCTGCCCTTCGTGCACCGTTTCCATGTGCCCGCAACGACGGACGGCAGCACTCTCGTGCTGCTCCATGGCACCGGCGGCAACGAGGCGGATCTGATGCCGCTGGCGCACCGGATCGCGCCGGAAGCGACCTTGCTCGGCGTGCGTGGACGCAGCACTGAGGAGGACACAGCACGCTGGTTTCGCCGATCGTCGCCGACCGAATTCGACCAGGCCGATATTCGTGCCGAGGCCGCCGCCTTCGCGGCCTTCGTCGAGAGTGCGACAAAGGGTTACGGGCTGGATCCGGCACGCACGACTTATCTCGGCTATTCCAACGGCGCGAACTTCCTTGCCGCGATGATGCAGATCCATCCCGGCCTGATCCGCCGGGCCATCCTGCTGCGCGCGATGAATGTGCTCGAACTGCCGCAGGAGACCGATCTTGCGGAGGCGGATATCCTGATCCTGGCCGGGGCTTCCGATCCCTTTGGTGTGCATGCAGCGGAGCTGGAAGCGCGGCTGAGGCAAGCCGGCGCCCAGGTCGAGGCGCAAGTGATCGCAGCGGGACATGAGCTATCGGAGGCCGATGCGGCCGCCGCCAAGGTCTGGCTGGCGGCACGCTGAAGATCCTCGGCAAGAGCTGAATGAATTGCAGGCAAACCCTTCCGTGGGCGCGGCCCATGGCTTAAAGGCGCGGGACCTCCCTGAAATTTGGTCCCGTAGAAGCATGATTCGTCTCGAGAACATCGGCAAGCAGAACGGCAAGCAGATTGTCTTCATCGAGGCATCCGCAGCGCTCCAGAAGGGCGAGAAGGTCGGCCTTGTCGGCCCCAACGGCGCCGGCAAGACAACGCTCTTCCGCATGATCACGGGGCAGGAGGCGCCCGACGAGGGTCTCGTGGCCGTCGATCGCGGCGTGACCATCGGCTATTTCAGCCAGGACGTCGGCGACATGTCCGGCCGCAGCGCCGTCTCCGAGGTCATGGACGGGGCGGGCCCGGTCAGCGCCGTTGCGACCGAGCTGAAGGAGCTCGAGACCGCCATGGCCGATCCCGCCCGCGCGGACGAGATGGACGAGATCATCACGCGCTATGGCGAGGTCCAGGGGCGGTTCGAGGAGCTCGACGGCTACGCCATGGATGGGCGGGCGCGCGAGGTGCTCGCCGGCCTCGGATTCAGCCAGGAGATGATGGACGGCGATGTCGGTGCTCTCTCCGGAGGCTGGAAGATGCGCGTCGCGCTGGCCAGGATCCTGCTCATGCGCCCTGACGCCATGCTGCTCGACGAGCCGAGCAACCATCTCGACCTCGAGAGCCTGATCTGGCTCGAGGCCTTCCTGAAGGGCTATGATGGCGCACTGCTCATGACTTCGCATGACCGCGAGTTCATGAACCGGATCGTCGACAAGATCGTCGAGATCGATGGCGGGGCGCTGACGACCTATTCGGGCGATTACGAGTTCTACCAGCAGCAGCGCGCGCTCAGCGAGAAGCAGCAGCAGGCCCAGTTCGAGCGCCAGCAGGCGATGCTCGCCAAGGAGATCAACTTCATCGAGCGCTTCAAGGCACGCGCCTCGCATGCCGCGCAGGTGCAAAGCCGCGTGAAGAAACTGGAGAAGATCGACAGGGTCGAGCCCCCCAAGCGCCGCCAGACAGTCCAGTTCGAATTCCTGCCCGCACCGCGCTCCGGCGAGGACGTGGTCACCCTGAAGAACGTGCACAAGCGCTACGGCAGCCGCAGCATCTATGACGGGCTCGATTTCCAGGTGCGCCGCAAGGAGCGCTGGTGCGTGATGGGCATCAACGGCGCCGGCAAATCGACGCTGTTGAAGCTGGTGACAGGGGCCACCGAGCCGGACGACGGCACGGTCGCGCTGGGCGGCACCATCAAGCTGGGTTACTTCGCCCAGCACGCCATGGAGGTGCTGAACGGTGACGCCACCGTGTTCCAGTCGCTCGAAGACTCGTTTCCCCAGGCGGGGCAGGGCTCGCTGCGAGCACTGGCCGGCTGTTTCGGCTTTTCCGGCGACGATGTCGAGAAGCGGTGCAGGGTGTTGTCCGGTGGCGAGAAGGCCCGGCTGGTGATGGCGAAGATGCTCTACGATCCGCCGAACTTCCTGGTGCTGGACGAGCCCACCAACCACCTGGATATCGCGACGAAGGAGATGCTCATCACGGCCTTGGCGCAATACGAGGGGACCATGCTGTTCGTCTCGCACGACCGCCATTTCCTCGCCGCACTGTCCAACCGCGTTCTCGAACTGACCCCCGAGGGCGTTCACACCTATGGTGGCGGCTATACGGAATACGTCGCGAGCACGGGCCAGGAGGCTCCCGGCCTGCGGAGCTGAGCTGGCAGCGGAGCTCCCTGGCCATCGCTCGCCGAGCATTCGGCTCGGCTCTCGTCGGGCTCACGGCGGGGCGCGATCGGGCCTACAATTCCAGGCTGCCATCGGAGCGAGGCATCGCCACGATCCACGAAGCCGCTTCGAGCGCAGCCTCTATACTCCAATCAGAAACCACGCCGCCGATGCCGCCTACCATCGACACCATGCTCACGACGCGGCGCCCGTTCGTACTGCTGGAGGACCGGCTCGCGGCAGCCGCGTCGGCCCAGCTCTACTGTGAGCCGGTCGAGGTCGTTCGATGCGACCATACCGAGGAGATCTCGTCTGCGCTCGGTAGAATCGAAGACGGCCTGTCCCGGGGGCTGCATGCCGCCGGCTTCCTGAGCTACGAGCTGGGATACGCCTTCGAGCCACGCCTCGTCGCGTCGATGCCGCAGGCGAGGGCGCTTCCCCTGCTGTGGTTCGGGCTGTTTCGGGCGCCGCTGCAGCTCCCTGCCGCGCAGCTGGACCAAGCCTTTGGAGCACTGGGACCTCCGCCGCCGCTCGGCACTGTTCGTCCGCAGCTCGATGCACCAGCGCACGCGGCCAAGATCCAGCGTGTCCTGGACTATCTTCACGCCGGCGACGCCTACCAGATCAACCTGACCTTTCCGATCGCCTTTCGCTACGACGGCGATCCCCTCGCGCTCTATGCCGCCTTGCGGTCGAGCCAGCCCGTGGCGCATGGCGGTATCGTTACCATCGACGATGCGAGCATCCTGTCGGTTTCGCCGGAGCTCTTTCTTGAGGTCGAATCGGGGCGTGCGACGACGCGCCCGATGAAGGGAACAGCACCGCGACGCGACGGACCGGCAGCGGAGCACGCCGCTATGGAAGAGTTGCAGGCCGACCCCAAGCAACGCGCCGAGAACCTGATGATCGTCGACCTGCTGCGCAACGATCTCGGACGGATCAGCGCCATGGGGTCGGTCGAAGTGCCAAGCCTCTTCCAGGTCGAGACCTATCCGACATTTCACACGCTGACGTCGACGGTGACATCCAGGTTGCGTCCCGGCCTCTCGCTCGAAGACCTGCTGCGGGCTGTCTTCCCCTGCGGCTCGATCACCGGTGCGCCGAAGCTGCGTGCGATGGAGATCATCCGCGAACTCGAGGACGGCGCGCGCGATCTCTATACCGGTTCGATCGGGCAAATCTCGCCCGATGGCGATCTTCGCTTCAATGTCGCAATCCGCACGGCAACGATCTTTCCGGGCGGTGCCGGCCGCTATGGCGTTGGCGGCGGCATCGTCACGGATTCGCGTGCTGCGGACGAGTATTCCGAATGCCTGCTCAAGGCCCGTGTCCTGACCGACCTGGCCGAGGAATACGGACTGATCGAAACGCTGGGCTGGTCGCAAGAAACCGGTTTTGCACGGCTGCCCCTGCATCTCGACCGCCTCGACCGTTCGGCAAGGGCGCTCGGCTTCCGCTTCGACCGCGACGAGGCGGAAACGCGTCTTGCTGCGCTGGTCGAGACCTTTGCRCCGCAAGGGCTGCGCCGTATCCGCCTCGAACTCCGTCGCAACGGCGTGCTCGGTATCGCCGCACCAGTGCTCGCTGCCGAGCCGGACCGGCCTCTCGAGGTCGTCCTCGCCGCCGCAAGGGCCGATGCAGGCGACCCATTCCTGCGGTACAAAACAACGCGCCGTCGTATCTACGAGACCGCATTTGCGGCAGCCGTCGATTGCGGGGCCGATGAAGCCGTCTTCCAGAACCGCGCAGGCTTTGTTACCGAAGCAACGCGCAGCAACATCTTCGTCGAGCGGGACGGAATCCTGCTCACACCGCCCCTGTCCGATGGTGTCTTGCCGGGCGTGCTGCGCCAGACCCTGATCGAGAGCGGACGGGCCGTTGAGCGGCAACTGCGCCCGGGAGATCTCGCTCGGGCCGGGCACTGGTTCCTGGGCAATAGCCTGCGCGGCTTGAGGCCCGCTCGATTGATGAGCTGAAGCCTGCGCGGCTAGCCAGCGAGTGAGCGGGCAGTCAGGACGAATACGGGGACATTTCCCGGGTAGGGAGAAGCGGGGAACAGGTGCTGCCAGCATCTGACCCCGGAGAACCCAGCTTGCGCGAGCAGGTCCTGTGCTGCGGCTTCCGTCAAGCCATCATGCAGGGGTAGGCGTGCGGCAAGCTCCTCTGGATAGGTGGAACGATATTCAGGAGCCACCGACCACAACCCGTCGGACACGAGCACGAGACCGCCCGGCCGCAGAATGCGGTGGGCCTGCAGCAACCCTTCAATGGGGCGCTCGAGCGTCCAGAGGACATTGCGGAGCGTGACGATATCGGCCGACGCATCGGTAATCTCGGCCGCTTCGATCGTGGCGTCCTGAAACGCAATGCCGAGGCCGGCTTGCCGAGCCGCCGCACGGGCGACCGCCAGCATGTTCGCAGACCCGTCGCAGGCGCGGACGCGATGCCCCAGCGACGCGGCGAGGAGGGCGCAAGCGCCCGTCCCGGTCCCGAGATCGACAACGTCCTTGGGGCCATCCGCCTGGAAGGCGGCCTCAAGCACGGCCCGCCAGAGCTCGCTCTGGGCGACATGGGAGGCAGCACCATCAAATTTGGGGGCACGGGCGTTCCAGTAGTCGGTGACGCCGGCCCCAACGCTTCGCTGCATCGTCATGACTTTCCCGCCTCAAAAGGGTTCGATCAGATACTCGATATGCCTTCGGCCCGATGCGGCGCGGCGGATGGAGACCGCGACACCGAAGACATGCTGGATCAGCGCTTCGGTCATCACGGTTTCCGGCGTCCCGGCATCGACCAGCTTGCCCTCATGCAGCACGGCGATCTCGTCGCAGAAAAGCGAT
The DNA here is from genome assembly GCF_056399325.1 of Allobosea sp. 01N443. Taxonomy (NCBI): domain Bacteria; kingdom Pseudomonadati; phylum Pseudomonadota; class Alphaproteobacteria; order Hyphomicrobiales; family Alloboseaceae; genus Allobosea; species Allobosea sp. 01N443. The sequence continues at coordinate 21,842 of NZ_JBFTRC010000054.1, read as the reverse complement.
GCCAGGTTGAGATCATGCAAGGCCATGATGCAGGTGATACCCAGGCGCCTGATCAGGGTCAGGATCGAGAGCTGGTGCTGGATATCGAGATGGTTGGTCGGCTCGTCGAGGATAAGTTCACTCGGCATTTGCGCGAGTGCGCGCGCGATGTGGACGCGCTGGCGCTCTCCGCCCGATAGCGTATGCCAGAACTGGTCATGTCGATCGGCCATATCGACGCGTGCCAGCGCGGCCTCGACCGCGTCTTCGTCGGCCGCTGTCCAGGACGCGAGTGCGCCGCGATGCGGGGTCCGTCCGRGTCTGACGACGTCGCACACAGAGAGCTGGATTTCAGTCGTCGCCTGCTGCTCGACAAAGGCCAGGCGCCGGGCGAGGTCGTGCCGCGACAAGGTGCCGATCTCGCGGTCGTCCAGCGTCACCACGCCGCTTGCGACCTTGCGCAGGCGGCACAGCAGCCTCAACAGGCTCGACTTTCCCGAACCGTTGGGGCCGATGAGACCGAGGATCTTTCCCGGTTCGGCGTGCAGCGTCACGCCGTCCACGATCACGCGCCCTCCGGCGCTCCAACGGACGTCGCGCGCGGCCAGCGTCATGCCGGTCGCCTCGCGCGATAGAGTATGAAGGCGAAGGCCGGGGCGCCGAACAGCGCCGTCACGACGCCGATCGGCAGAATCTGCTGCGGCACCAGCGTCCGCGACAGGATGTCGGCAAGAATCATGAAGATTGCACCGATGATCAGGCATGCCGGGAGCAGCCGGGCATGGGCTGGGCCCGTCAGGAAGCGCGCGGCGTGGGGTATGACGAGACCGACGAACCCGATCGTGCCGACGATACTGACCATGGTCGCTGTCATGACGGCCGTCGTCACGAACAGCACGATGCGCACGCGGGTCACCGCCACGCCCAACGCGGCCGCGGCATCCGCGCCGAAGGCGAACGCATCGAGCGCCTTCGTATGAAAGATGCAGACAGCGAAGCCCGCGAAGGCCACTGGCGTAGCGAGCCAGACATCGGGCCAGCGCACCCCCCCGAAATTACCGAGAAGCCAGAACATCACGCCGCGGGCCTGTTCGGCACTGGCCAGCGTGGTGACGATCGTCGCGGTCGCCGCATTGAACAGCTGCGATCCGGCGACGCCTGCGAGGATCACGCGGTCGGTCGCGCCACCGGCCCCTGCGGCGAGCAAGGCAACGATGACGAGCGCAGCAATGGCGCCGAGGAAGGCACCGCCAGATATGCTGAGCGCAGCACCGCCGAAGCCCAGGATCATCACCGCGACCGCACCCGTCGAGGCTCCGGCCGAGATACCGAGGATATAGGGCTCTGCGAGCGGATTGCGCAGCAGCGCCTGCAGGATTGCCCCCGAAAGCGCGAGCGCTCCTCCGCAGAGGGCCGCCACCACAGCCCGGCTCAACCGGTAGTCGAAGATGACGCCCTGCTGGATCGCGCTCACGGGGTAGTCGAGATCGAACAACCCGTTGCCCAGGGCCCTGAAGACCGTGGCAAGCGGGATCGACATTTCGCCGATCGTCACGGCGAGCGCGATCGCGAGTATCAGCAGGACGAAGGCGAGGATCGCTACTGCGCCCCTCGCCAACCAGTTGGGCCGAACCACTCCATGGCTCACTTGGTGAGGCCGAAGCTCTTGATGCCGTTGGCCAGCGCCTCGATGCCGTCGATCGTATCAAGCCCGGCCCTGGTCGCGCCGACATCCATGATCACGATCCGCTGCTGCCGACTGGCGTCGAGCTTGCTCGCAACCGCGTCGGTCTTGAGGAAGTCGAGCTTGAGATTGATGTCATCTGCTGGGAAACGCCGGCGATCCATCTTGACCACGACGATGACGRCAGGGTTGGCGGAAGCGACGGTCTCCCAACCGACCAGCGGCCATTCCTCGTTGGTGGTGATGACGTTCCGGGCGCCGAGCTTCGACAGGATATAGGCAGGCACGCCATTCTTGCCGGCCAGGAAGGCGTCGCCCTTGATGTCCTTGCTGGAGAACCAGACCACGACGGGGACATCCTGCGGCTTGATACCGGCCACAGAAGCGACCGCCTTGTCCTCGCGGGCCTTCAATTCGGCGACCAGCGCCTCGGCGCGATCGGAGACGTCGAAGATCTGCCCGAACTCGCGAATATTGCGGTAGACGAGATCCATCGTGAACATCTGCGTGCGGACGCCGTCGCCCGGCCCGGAATTGTCCTTTCCGACGCAGTCGGTGGGCGAGACATAGGTCGGCACCTTCAGCTTCGCAAACTGGTCGCGCTTGCCGACGATGCCGTTGGGGCCGATATGCCATTCGAACATCGCAGTCACGAGGTCGGGTTCCTGGGCGACGACGGCCTCGAAACTCGGATCGTTGTCGGCAAGCCGCTTCACCTTGGCGTTGACCGCCTCATAGGGCTTCGCGACAGGGCTGAACCACACGGCTGTGCCCACGACCTTGTCGCCGAGCCCGAGCGCGTAGAGGATCTCGGTCTGCGTCTGTCCGACCGCCACGACGCGCTTTGGCGCCTGGTTGAACGTTATCGTCTCCCGGCAATTCTCCAGCGTCAGCGGATACTGCGTCGGCGCGGCCAAGGCCGCTCCGGACATCGACATGCCGATGGCTGCGACGAACGAAAGGCAAGAAAGGCGTGCGGCGCTGCGCATTGAAGTCTCCGATAGCGTCGAGCGACGGCATGCGTCGCGAGGCTCGAGGGCCTCGCACGGCCGATCCTGTAATGCAACAATATTACAATTTTGATAGACTGCTCGACGAGTCTGCGTCAAGCGCTCTGCCGCGGCTGCGACCGCGTGGTTCGGCATCATGGACATGGAATTCATCGCTCCCCGAGATGACGAGCCGGGAGCTTGAGCGGATCGGTTCGGGGGTGCGGGTCTACGACCTGCCGCCGACGCAAATCCCCCCGGACACCCCGCCCGAAAGACGCTTCTGCGATCAGGGCAGGTCTCCTGGCTCGCGGGTCAGCGCTGGCTTCGCCCGGCCTTCCCGGCGTGAGAGCGCCAGTGGACGTTGGGAGAAGAGCTCGCCGCTTACAGTTGCGGGGGCAGCCTCGGATTCGGCGCAGGGCGCCTCACCGAATTCCCTCTTAGCTTCGGGCCTGGACCCGAGGAACCTTGATCGCGGCCGACCATAGAGGGGCCCAAGGCGGCGTCAAGCCGCAGGCACCGACCACACCGCCTGCTGATGGAGCCCTGCAGCGAGACGGCTCCATCCTTCTCAGCTCACTCCCAGCTCAGAGCGCCGCCGTTCTGGTATTCGATGACGCGGGTCTCGAAGAAGTTCTTCTCCTTCTTCAGGTCCATCGCCTCGCTCATCCAGGGGAACGGGTTTTCCGTTTCCGCGAAGACCGGCGCGAGGCCGAGCTGCGCGCAACGGCGGTTGGCGATGAAATGCATGTACTGCTCGCAGAGCGCAGCATTCAGGCCGAGGAAGCCGCGCGGCATGGTGTCCCGGCCATAGGCGGCCTCGAGTTCGGCAGCGTCGCGGATCATGCCGCGCAGCTCGTCCTGGAAGGCCTTGGTCCAGAGATGCGGGTTTTCGATCTTGATCTGGTTGATCACGTCGATGCCAAAATTCAGGTGAATGCTCTCGTCGCGCAGGATGTACTGGTACTGCTCGGCGATGCCGACCATCTTGTTGCGTCGGCCGAGCGACAGGATCTGGGCGAAGCCGGTATAGAACCACATGCCCTCGAAGATCACGTAGAAGGCGACGAGGTCGCGCAGGAAGGCCTGATCGGCCTCGGGCGTGCCGGTCTCGAAATCGGGATCGTCGAGATGCTGGGTGTGCTTCAGGGCCCAGGCCGCTTTGTCGGTGATCGAAGGCACCTCGCGATACATGTTGAAGAGTTCGCCCTCGTCGAGGCCGAGACTCTCGACGATGTACTGGAAGGTGTGGGTGTGCACCGCCTCCTCGAAAGCCTGGCGCAGCAGGTACTGCCGGCATTCCGGATTGGTGAGATGACGGTAGATCGCGAGCACGATGTTGTTGGCGACGAGGCTTTCCGAGGCCGCGAAGAAGCCGAGATTGCGCTTGATCGTGCGGCGCTCGTCCTCGGTCAGCCCGTCCTTCGACTTCCACAGAGCGATATCGGCCTGCATCGAGACCTCTGTCGGCATCCAGTGATTGTTGCAGCCGGCGAGGTATTTCTCCCAGGCCCATTTGTACTTGAGCGGCAGGAGCTGGTTCACATCGGCGCGGCAGTTGATCATCCGCTTCTCGTCGACGCTGACGCGGCCGCCGGAGCGATCGATCTCGCCGAGGCCGGTGGCATCGGCAGAGGTTCCGCCGGGCRYGGCCGGATTGAGATCGAGGGCGGTGGCAGGCTTGCTGTCTGACCAGTCGAGCATGATGAATATCCAATCGGGTCTGAATGTCATGGCCGGGTCTGACCCGGCCGTCCGTATCGTTCGCTATCGGGCAGGGCCGGGCATCCATGCGCGCCGCGAAGGCGAGCGTGGATGCCGCCGCCGCCTCACTGGCAGGCTTCGCAGGTCGGATCGTCGATCGAGCAGGCGTTCGGCACGGCCATGCCATTGTCGAGCGGGATGTCGACGAGGATCGGCTTGGACGCGACGGGGACCGTTGCCGACACCGCGTTGAGCTTGCCGTCAGTGCCCTTCAGCGTCGACTTCTCGACATGGGTCGCCGAGAGCGCGCGCAGGTAATAGGTCGTCTTCAGGCCGAGCCGCCAGGCGAGGCGATAGGCCTCGTCGAGCTTCCTGCCGGAAGGCTGCGCCATGTAGAGATTGAGCGACTGGCCCTGGTCGATCCATTTCTGACGGCGTGCGGCGGCGCGGATCAGCCAGCTTGTCTCGATCTCGAAGGAGGTTGCGTAGAGCGCCTTGAGATCGTCGGGGACGCGGTCGATCTGACTGACCTTTCCGTCGTAGTATTTCAGGTCCGAGACCATGACCTCGTCCCAGAGATCGCGYGCCTTGAGATCGCGGACGAGGTCGGCATTCACGACCGTGAAGTCGCCCGACATGTTCGCCTTGACGTAGAGCTGGCTATAGGACGGCTCGATCGACTGCGAGACACCGACGATGTTGGAGATCGTTGCGGTAGGGGCGATCGCCATGCAGTTCGAGTTGCGCATGCCGGTGGTCTTCACCCGCTCGCGCAGGCTGTCCCAGTCCAGYGTCGTCGAACGATCGAGTTCGACATCGCCGTCGCGGGCCTCCGAGAGGATGTCGAGCGAGTCGATCGGCAGGATGCCCTTCGACCAGAGCGAGCCTTCGAAGCTCGGGTAGCGACCGCGCTCGGCGGCAAGATCGACCGAGGCCGAGATCGCAAACCAGCTGATCGCCTCCATCGAGGTGTCGGCGAAGGCTACGGCACCCTCGGACGCCGCGGGCAGGCGCAAGGTCTGCAGCGCATCCTGGAAGCCCATGATGCCGAGGCCGACCGGGCGGTGGCGCAGGTTCGAGCGGCGTGCCTCGGGGATCGTGTAGAAATTGATGTCGATGACGTTGTCGAGCATCCGCATCGCGGTCGCGACCGTCTTGCCGAGCCTGGCCCGGTCGAGCCCGCCCGCCGTCACATGGGCCGCGAGGTTGATCGAGCCCAGATTGCAGACGGCGACCTCGTCGGCCGAGGTGTTCAGCGTGATCTCGGTGCACAGGTTCGAGGAATGCACCACGCCGGCATGCTGCTGCGGCGAGCGCAGGTTGCAGGCATCCTTGAAGGTCATCCAGGGATGGCCGGTTTCGAACAGCATGGTCAGCATCTTGCGCCAGAGATCGAGCGCGTTGAGGCGCTTGAACACCTTGATCTCGCCGCGCTCGGCCTTGGCTTCATAGGCCTCATAGGCCGCCTTGAACGGCTTGCCGTAGAGATCGTGAAGGTCGGGCGTCTCGTCGGGCGAGAACAGCGTCCACTGGCCTCCGGCGGCGACGCGCTGCATGAACAGGTCGGGTATCCAGTTCGCCGTGTTCATATCATGGGTACGGCGGCGGTCGTCGCCGGTGTTCTTGCGCAGATCGAGGAACTCCTCGATGTCGACATGCCAGGTTTCGAGATAGGCGCAGACCGCGCCCTTGCGCTTGCCACCCTGGTTGACGGCGATCGCGGTGTCGTTGGCGACCTTGAGGAACGGCACGATGCCCTGGCTCTCGCCATTGGTGCCCTTGATATGAGCGCCAAGGCCACGCACAGGCGTCCAGTCATTGCCCAGCCCGCCGGAATATTTGGCCAGCAGGGCGTTGTCCTTCACCGCTTTGAAGATGCCGTCGAGATCGTCCGGCACCGTGGTCAGGAAGCAGGAGGAGAGCTGCGGCCTGAGGGTTCCTGCGTTGAACAGGGTCGGCGTCGAGGCCATGAAGTCGAAGGAGGAGAGCAGGTCGTAGAAGGCGATCGCCCGGGCCTCGCGGTCGATCTCGCGGATCGCCAAACACATCGCGACACGCATGAAGAAGGCCTGCGGCAGCTCGAAGCGATTGCCTCGGACATGCAGTAAATAGCGGTCATAGAGCGTCTGGAAGCCGAGATAATCGAACTGGAGGTCGCGCTCCGGCTTGAGCGCAGCCGCAAGGCGGGCGAGATCGAAGCGTCCAAGCTCGGGATCGAGCAGCTCGTTGGCGATGCCGGTCTTCACATAGGCGTGGAGATAGTCGCCGTAACGTACTGACATTTCTGCATGAGTCGCCTGTTCCGGACGACCGGAGACGAAGCTCAGCGCCTMGCGGCGGAGCTTGTCGAGCAGGAGGCGAGCCGAGACCTTGGAATAGTTCGGTTCGGTCTCGACCAGGGTGCGCGCAGCCAGGATCGGCGCCTGCGCCAGCTCATCCTGACTGATGCCGTCATAGAGGTTGCGCTGCGCTTCGCTCAGCACGGCTTCAGCCGAGACGCCGTCGAGCCCGGCGCAGGCTTCGCGAATGACCGTGGCGAGGCGAGCCCCATCGAGCGGCACGAGCGCGCCGTCGGCTGCCTTCATGCGCAGCACCGGCGCGGAGGCGACCACAGGCTTCGCTTCCGCCTTGGCGCGGGCCCGTTCCTGGGCTCGTTCCTCGCGGTAGAGCACATAGGCGCGGGCGACCTTGTGGTGTTCGCTGCGCATCAGCGCGAGTTCGACCTGATCCTGCACATCCTCGATATGGAAGGTACGGCCGGCATCGGCGCGCCGCGTCAGCCCGGCGACGATCTGCTGGGTCAACTCCGCGACGATGTCGTGGATTCGGCGCGAGGCAGCGGCGCTGCTGCCCTCGACCGCCAGAAAGGCCTTGGTCAGAGCGACGCTGATCTTGGAGGCGTCGAACGGGGTGACGCTGCCGTTGCGGCGGATCACCTGGTAGCCCGGTTCCGCGGTCGATCGCGCATCGCTGCCTTGCGACGCGATCGGGCTGAACGTCTCAGGGCGGATGGTATCGGTCGCGAGGGACATCGGCTTTCAAACCCCAATCTGTAGGGGGCAAAGGCCAGGCGGAGTCGCAACGGAGAATGTCGCAGCGACGAGCGCCCGCAGACATGACCAAGCGATCCACCGGGACACCCCGCCCGAGGACGATTCTGCTGTCGCGGCAGGTCTCCTGGCTCGCGGGTCATCGCTCTTGTCCCGTCTTCCCAAGGCCTGGCGGCCTCAGTGACTGATAGTCTGGACAAGTACTCGCCGCTGACAGTTGCGGGGGCAGCGCCGGTTTCGCACCGGCTTCCCTCTTAGCTCTCGATCTTGCGACTCGAGAGACCGTGACCACCATATCTAGTGGCTATCGCGACAGTTCTGTCAACAGATTGCCACGGCCTATTCGTTGGCCTGTGAAGAGCGGGGAGTGGTCGAACTATGCGGCGATCGGCCTCGAGGGCGTCATGGCGCAGATGCTCGCGCTGTCGCCCCACGTGCTATGGCTGCCGAACGGTGGGCCATCTGAGCCCCGACTTGGAGGCCGAATGCGCAAGATCCTGATCATCGGAATTGGTGCCGGCAATCCCGACTATGTCACGGTCCAGGCGATCAACGCCCTCAACCAGGCCGACGTCTTCTTCATTCCCGACAAGGGGACAGAAAAGGCCGCGCTCGGACGGCTGCGGAAGGACATCTGCGAGCGCTTCATCGAACGATCGGATTATCGCCTGGTTCCGGTGCCGATCCCGGAGCGTGCCCCCGCCGGAACGAATTACCGTGGCAGCGTCGACGAGTGGCATGCGCGTATTGCCCATGACTACGAGGGCCTGTTCACGGAAGAACTCGGGGACGGTGAATGCGGAGCCTTCCTCGTCTGGGGTGATCCGACGCTCTATGACAGCACGCTGCGGATCGTCGAGCATATTCGCGCCAGGGGCTTCGCTCTCGAATACGATGTGATCCCGGGCATCAGCAGCGTGCAGGCCCTTGCGGCGCGACACCGGGTCGCCCTCAACCGGATTGGCGAGCCCGTGCTGATCACCACGGGACGCAAACTGGCGGAAGGCTTTCCCAATAACCTCGATAGTGTGGTCGTCATGCTCGACGGGGACCAGGCCTTCAAGAGTGTCGCGGGTGAAGATCTCGATATCTATTGGGGCGCCTATCTCGGCACCAAGGACGAGATTCTGATCGCCGGAAAGCTCTCGGAGGTGATGGGCGATATCGAGCGCATCCGGCGCGAAGCGCGAGAGGAAATGGGCTGGATCATGGATACCTATCTGCTTCGGAGACGCGACGAGGACTGAACGGCGCAATCCGCGCATGACGACAAAAGGGTCCTTATGTCTTCGATTGGCCCCGTCGGGTGGATTGCTCCATCGTGTCACTGTCGCGGTTCGCCGGGTTGTTTGCCCGGAGCGAAGAAGGAGAGCCATTGCGCCGGACCACCCGATGGCCGATCTCAGCCGTCGAGAGCGCGGCGGATGGTATCGCGGCCGCGCTGGCTGCCGGATCAGCCCGAGTTGGTTCTGGCTCAGACGTCGATGAACCGCTTTCGCGGGGCTGGCGCCTTGCAATTCGCGAGGCCGCTTTGTAGGCGTTCACGATCGCCAGAGATCGGCACTCCGCGGGGTCTTCGTCTTTGGAATCATTCTGAAATACGGCGCCTATGACCGCCGATCTGCGCTCTTTCCGCCTGGAATGGAAAGGTCGCCAATGCGGCGGACATGGACGGGATGCACTCTCGCGACAGGCTGATATCGGATTGGACGAGGCTGCTCGCGCTGCCCGTTCTGCTCTGCCTTGGCGCCTGCTCGGTCGGCCCCGACTACGTCGCGCCGACGCAGGATCTGCCCACCCAATGGAATGGCGCCGCTTCGGCTGCGCGGCCTCCCGCTCGGTCGGAGTGGTGGCGGCAATTCAAGGATCCTGTGCTGGATGGGCTCGTGACCGAAGCGGTTGCAGGCAATCTCGATGTCGCCCAGGCGAAGGCGCGGATTCGCGAAGCGCGAGCGAGCCGGGTCCAGGCGATCGCGCCGCTGTTTCCTCAGGTCAATGGTTCAGCATCGGCAACGCGTTCGCGTTACGCCACAAGCTCCGATTCAGGGGGCGGCAACGGCATGAGCAACAGCTTGCGCGCGGGCTTCGACACCTCCTGGGAGCTCGACATCTTCGGCGGGCGCGACCGCGCCGTCGAAGCCGCGACCTATGGCGTCGATGCCGCCGACGATGATCTCGACGGAGTACTGCTGACGCTCATTGGGGATGTCGCTTCGGCTGTCATCGAGGCGCGCGGCTACCAGGCGCGCATTGTGCTTGCCAAGCGGACGGTCGAAACCCAGCGGGTGACCGAGGCACTGACGCGGGTCCGCTTCCAGGCCGGCGATGTCTCGGCGGTCGATACGGCGAGGGCGGTGGCGCAGGTCGCGAGCACCGAGGCGCAGATTCCGGCCCTTGAAACCGCGCTGTCGCAGACCCAGCACCGTATCGCGGTGCTGGTTGGCCGCCCGCCATCCGCTATGGGCTCGCGCTTGACCGGCGCTGCGAAGGTGCCGGCGACGCCCGCGCCACCGCAAGCCGGCGTCCCGGCGGACGTGCTGCGCAACCGGCCGGATGTCCGGCGGGCCGAGCGCAGTCTCGCCCAGGCAACGGCACGGATCGGCCAGGCCGAGGCGGTTCGCTACCCTTCCGTGAGCCTGACCGGCAATATCTCGACCTCGGCGCTGAAGCTCGGCGACCTCGCGAAGAACAGCGCGATCGGCTGGTCGATCGGCCCATCGCTGAGCGTGCCGATCTTCAATGGGGGCGAACTCGCGGCCGCGGTCGATGTGGCGCGCGCCCGGCGCGACCAGTCGGATGCGGCGCTTCGGCTCGCTGTGCTGAGCGCCCTGCAGGATGTCGAGGACGCACTGGTTGGATTGCGGCAGGAGCGACTGCGGCTGGCCAGCCTGTCGACGRCGGCTGCGGCTTCCGGTCAGGCGGCGCAGCTGTCCCAGGCGCTCTACCAGTCGGGCGGCGCCAGCTTCCTCGACGTGCTCGATGCGCAGCGCTCGCAGTATAGCTCCGAGGATTCGCGGATTCAGAGCCAGATCGCGCTGGCGACCCGGTTCATCGCCCTCAACAAGGCGCTTGGCGGTGGCTGGCTCCGGCCGGTCGAGGTCTCCCGCCCGCGCGTCGAGGATCCGCCGCAGGGGCCCCGCCTGCGTGCTGTCTCCCTGGAGGTCCCGAGCCCATGACGTCGCGCCGTGCCTTCATGCTGCTGCTTGTCCTGGGCATGCTGGGGGCGGGTGGCTATGCCCTGCGCTCGCAGCAGGCGCCGCAGCCGGCCGCGATACAACTGCCGACGGTCGCCGCCACGATGGGCGATGTCGAAGAGGTCGTGCTGGCCAGCGGCGCGCTGGAGCCGATCTGGCAGGTGAGCGTCGGCGCGCAGGTCTCCGGCCGGCTGATCTCGCTTAAGGTGGCCCTGGGCCAGAACGTGAGCGAGGGCGACCTGATCGCCGAGATCGATGGCGTCACCCAGCAGAATGAACTGCGCTCGGCCGAGGCCGAGCTCGCCGTGCTGCAGGCGCAGCGCGAGGAGCGCCTGGCCAGCCTCGCCTATGCCGAATCCGTGCTTGCCCGTCAGAAGCAGATGCTCGGCCAGAACGCGGTCTCCCGCGACAATTACGAATCGGCCGAGATGACGGTGCGCACGACCCGCGCCCAGATCGCGGCGCTCGACGCCCAGATCATTTCCGGCGGCGTCAAGGTCGAGACTGCCCGCGCCAAGCTCGGCTATACCCGCATCACAGCTCCGGCGGCGGGCACCGCACTGGCCATCGTGACGCAGGAAGGCCAGACGGTGAACGCGGCGCAATCCGCGCCGACCATCATCGTGCTTGGCGACGTTTCGACCATGACGGTCAAGGCCAAGATCTCGGAAGCAGACGTGCTCAGGGTCAAGGCCGGCCAAGAGGCCCTGTTCAGCGTTCTCGGCGCGCCCGATCGGCGCTTCCCTGGCAGGATCGCCTTTGTCGAACCGGCGCCTGATACGCTGAAGACGCAGAATACGAGCAGCGCCTCGGCCTCTTCGAGCACGAACGCCTCCTCGACTTCCTCGGCGATCTACTACAACGCGCTGTTCGAGGTGCCCAACTCCGACGGAAGGCTGCTGACCTCGATGACGGTCCAGGTAACGGTGGTCGTCGGGCGGATGCGGGGCGTCGTCACCGTGCCGTCCACGGCGATCAGGCGCCGGGGCGGAGAGCCCTGGCTCGATGTCGTCGGGGACGATGGCAAGCCCGCGCCGCGCAAGGTCACGGTTGGGCTAGACAACAAGATCGTCGCGGAAATCTCTTCCGGGCTGAAGGCGGGCGAGCGTGTCGTCATCGCGCACACGGGCTCCCCCGCAGCGGCCCGCCGCATGCGTGGCCCGCTCGGGTTCTGACCGCATGGGCGTGCCGCTGATCAGGCTGAGTGGGGTCCGGCGCGATTTTGGCGCAGGCGAAGCGGCGATTGCGGCGCTTGACGGGGCCGAGTTGACCATCGAGGCCGGCGAGATGGTTGCGATCGTCGGACCGTCGGGCTCGGGCAAATCCACCCTGATGAATATCATCGGCTGCCTCGACCGGCCGACCGGCGGTGTCTACGCGATTGACGGCCGCCCGACGCGCGATCTCGGGCCGGACGAGCTGGCACGGCTGCGGCGTGAATATTTCGGCTTCGTCTTTCAGCGCTATCATCTGCTGTCGGAACTGACCGCGCTCGCCAATGTCGAGGTGCCGGCGATCTACGCAGGGGTTGCCGCCGAGCCGCGGCGCAATCGGGCAGCCGCCTTGCTCGACCGGCTCGGCCTCGGGGCCCGGAAGACGCATCGCCCGGCCGAGATGTCGGGCGGCCAGCAGCAGCGGGTTTCGATCGCGCGGGCCCTGATGAACGGGGCCCGGGTCATCCTTGCAGACGAGCCGACCGGCGCACTCGACCGCAAGAGCGGCGAGGAGATGCTGACCCTGCTCGAGGAACTCGGCCGCGAGGGCCACACGATCATTCTTGTCACTCATGACATGAACGTCGCGGCCCGAGCCGACCGCATTATCGAGCTTAGCGACGGCCGGATCATCTCCGATCGGAGGACCCGCCCGACGCTCGTTTCCAAGGCGAACCCGGTGCTGGACGTGCCGCGGGGTGGCTCGTGGCGGGCCGCGTTCGGCCGGCTGCGCGAGGCCTTCGGCATGGCCCTCCTGTCGATGCGCGCCCATAAGCTGCGCTCCGCGCTGACCATGCTCGGCATCGTCATCGGCATCGCCTCTGTCGTCAGCGTGGTGGCGCTGGGGGAGGGCTCGCGCCAGCAGGTTCTCGCCAATATCGCCGGGCTCGGCACCAACACTCTCGAGATCTACCCCGGAGCCACGATCGGCGACCGCCGCTCGGGCCAGATCAAGACCCTGACAGTCGCCGATGCCCATATCCTCGCAAGTCAGCCCTATGCCGAAGGCGTCACACCGACCGTGTCGACGAATGCCACGCTGCGTTTCGGCTCCGCCGAGGCATCGGGATTGGTCATGGGCGTCGGCGAGCAGTATTTCGCGGTCACGGGCGGCGTCCTGGCCCAGGGCCGGCTCTTCGACGCGGACGACGTCCGGCGGCTCTCGCAGGATGTGGTCATCGACGAGAACACTGTCAGTGCCCTGTTCGCGCGGACCGGCCAGGACCCGATCGGCAGCGTCATCCTGATCGGCTCGGTCCCTGCCCGCGTGATCGGAGTGATGCGGCCCCAGCAGAGCGGCTTCGGCGCCAGCCTGAACCCGCAGGTCTACCTGCCTTACACCACCGTCCAGGGCCGTTTCCTCGGGGATCTTTCGCTGCGCAGCATCATCCTGCGCGTCAATGACGACACACCGATGGAGTCGGCGCAGAGCGCCGTCACCGAGTTGTTGACGCATCGCCACCGCGCCGAGGATTTCTTTATCCGGAACAATGACGCAATCCGTCAGGCGATCACCAGCAACAACGCGACCTTCGCGCTGCTGATCGCCTCGATCGCCGTGATCTCCCTGCTCGTCGGCGGTATCGGCGTGATGAATATCATGCTGGTCTCGGTGATCGAGCGCACCGGCGAGATCGGCCTGCGGATGGCCGTGGGCGCGCGCCGCGGCGACATCCTCCAGCAGTTCCTGATCGAGGCCTCTCTGGTCTGCTTCATCGGGGGCGTGCTCGGTATCGCTCTGGCGCTCTCCATCGGCTGGGGATTCGCGCTCTCCGGCTCGCCGGTTCGCTTCATCTACTCGGCCGAGGCCTTCGCGGCAGCGATTGCCTGCTCGACGCTGATCGGTGTCGGCTTCGGATTCCTGCCGGCGCGCAATGCCGCGGGTCTCGACCCGGTCGARGCCCTGGCCCGAGGCGCCTGAGGCTCTTACTGGAAGCCTGCGGCCTGCAACGCGAACAGCTCGGCGTAGCGCCCGTGCAGCGCGATGAGCTCCTCATGGCTGCCGCTTTCGAGGATGGCGCCGTTCTCCAGCACCAGGATGCGGTCGGCCATCCGGACGGTCGCGAAGCGGTGCGAGATCAGCAATGCGGTCTTCGCCTCGCTCAGATTGCGGAAGCGTTCGAAGATCTCCGCTTCAGCGCGGGCATCCAGCGCTGCGGTCGGCTCGTCGAGAACCAGGATCGCTGCGTCGCGGAAATAGGCTCTGGCAATCGCGATCTTCTGCCATTCGCCCCCCGAGAGATCGAGCCCCCGCGCAAAGACGCGGCCCAGCATCTGCTCGTAGCCCTCCGGCAGCGTCTCGATCAGCGGATGGGCGAGGCTCTTCTGCGCGGCGTCGATGACCCGCGGACGATCGCTGAGGCAGCCGACCCGCCCAATGCCGATATTCTCTGCGGCGGTCATGTGATAGCGCACGAAATCCTGGAAGATGGCGCCGATCTGGTGCTGCAGGTCGGCGATGCCGATATCGCGGATGTCGATGCCGTCGACGAGGATGCGGCCCTCGTCCGGCTCGTAGAGCCTGGTCAGCAGCTTGACGATCGTGGTCTTACCGGCCCCGTTTTCACCGACGAGAGCAAGTGTCTCGCCGACGGTAATGGAGAAACTGAGATCGCGCAGCGCCCAGGCATCCTTGCCGGGATAACGGAATCCGACCTTGTCGAAGACGATACCCTGCCGCATCGGCACCGGAAATGGTCTTGGATTCGGCGGGGCGACCATCGTCGAGCGGAGATCCATGAACGAGAAGAAATCATCGAGATACTGGGTCAGCGACGTGATCTGGGTCAGGCCGAGGATCAGCCGCTCGAACAGGCCGTTCAGCCGCAGCAACGAGCCGGCGAGAAAGGTGAGATCGCCGATGCCGAGTTCACCCTTCAGGGCGCGCCAGGCGATGACGGCATAGGCAGCGTAATAGGCCAACGAGGCGATTGCCCCAAACARACTGCCCCAGAGCGTACGCCGAGCCGCGAGATCGCGATTGCCACGATGGACCTTGTCGGCGAGTTCGGCAAAGCGGCCCGCCAGGTAGGCGCCGAGCCCGAACAGCTTCATCTCCTTGGCGGATTCGGCCGCTGAACCGACGATCTGGATGTAATCCATTTGCCGGCGCTCGGACGTGACCGAGACGTTCAGCCCATAACCCTTTGCATTGAAATGCGCTTCACCGGCGAGCGTTGGCAGGAGTGCGAGCAACAGCAGAATGATCAGCAGGGGCGCATAGGAGAACAGGCCGATGACAAACAGGATGAGCGAGACGAAATCCTGAGCCTGGCTCAGCAGGGAGGTCAGCAGCTGGTTACCCATGAAGCGCTGGGTGCGGGCCCGCTGCAGCCTGTCCTGCGCAGAGCTGGCCTCGATGTCGCGCAGATCCAGGCTCGCCACCTGCCTGATGAGCGCGACACCGAGCGCATTATCATGGCGCTCGGTCAGGACCCTTTCCACGAAGGCTCCGATGCGCGCGAGCGCATTTGCCGCCGCGACGAGCAGAAACTCGAGCAAGAGCCAGCCGGCGACCGCGCTCAGGCGCCCGCTGTCCACCCAGTCCGCCAGCGTCGGTCCAGGAGCTGGTGAGGCGGTCTGGAGGATGATCTCGTCGACGATCAGCTTGCCGATGAAGAGCACGAGCGGCGGCTGAGCGGCGCGCAACAGGCGCAAGACGATGATCGTGGCCGACAGCGCGGGATCGTCTGCCAGAACGAGTGCAGCAGCCGGGGCAGCAGGGCCAAGGTCCGGAAACGCTGGCGTAGCGCTGGCCCAGCGGAGAACGAGGCGGCGGTCATCTGACGAACTCTGATGGAGCCGCAACGATCGGACCGCAGCAGCAAGGATGGCAGCTTCGGGACATTCTAAGCCTCTGCAAGCTCGCCACGGCGCTCGTCAGAGGCTCCGGCACAAGAGTCGTCGCGTCTCGACAGGTGGATTGCGCGATGGTCTTCCAGGCCCAAGGGCGGCCGGTGCGCGATCAGGATGAAAGTCGCCAGCGGCAAGTGCTGGCGCAAGGTCGCGAGCAGATCGCGTTCGGCCGCCGGGTCGAGCGCACTGGTCGCCTCGTCGAGCACGATCCAGTCCGGCCTTTGGAGATGGATGCGGGCGAGCGCCAGCCGCTGGCGCTCGCCGCCGGACAGGCCGCGGCGCGCGTCGTTCCAGGCCGGCTCGTCGATTTCCCACAACTGGGCCATGCCGACGGCCCCTAGTGCTCGCTCATAGTCCTCGGCCCGATAGGTCTCAGGGGAGGCGGGATAGGCCAATGCTCCCCGCAGCCCGCCGAGGGGCAGGTAGGGCTGCTGCGGCAGGAAGACCATTTTGGCATCCGGCCGTTCGATTTGCCCCGTGCCATGCCGCCACAACCCGGCAAGGGCCTTCACCAGGGCACTCTTGCCATGCCCGGAGGGCGCTGAAATCCAATACGTCCCGCCTGCTTCAAGCCTGATCTCGGGGAGGGGCTCGAGAGCACGGCCGTCGGGGACGCGAAGGGCGACATCCTGCAGCAGGATCCGGTTCTCCTGTCCCGTGACGAGCGCTGGCCGCGGCGCGTCCACGTTGTCCTCGGCTGCTCCGAGGAAATAACTCAGGCGRCTGGCCGATGCCGCGAGCTCGGCAAGATCGCGATAGGAGAAGATGAACCAGGAAAGCGTGGTCACGACGTTCTGGAAGGCCGAGCCGATCTGCATCAAACCGCCGAAGGTGACGCGCCCGGCCAGGAAGGCCGGCAACGCCAGGAAGAGCGGGATGCGCAGGACCGTCTGCATATAGGGCCTGGTGAAGCAGCCGAGGATCAACTCGCGATTGGCGAGGCCGCGCCAGTTCTGGATGATCGCGCCGAAGCGCTCCGAGAGCAGGCGCCGTTCGGCCGCCTCGCCATTCGCCAGAGCGACGGCCTCGACATGCTCGCGCAGCCGCGTCAATGCGAAGCGGAAATCGGCCTCGCGGCGCTGCTGCTCGAAGGCGAGGGATTTCAACGGCTTGCCGAGCCAATGCGTCAGGCCGCTCGAGATCGCGACGTAGAGCGGCGCAGCCCAGACCATGTAGCGCGGGATCTCGATCGCGATGCCTCCAACCGTGAAGGCGAGGGCAAAGGTCGAGAGCGACCACAGGATCGCGAAGAAGGAGACCAGCGCGACGATGTTGGTGATGAGCTCGATCGCCTCTCCGGTGAGCTTGTCGACAAAGATGCGGCAGTCTTCGGCGATGCGCTGGTCCGGGTTGTCGAGGCCGTTATCCGTGCGGTCGCGCAGATGCCAATAGGCCTTGTTGGAGAGCCAGCGGTCGAGCGCGGCTTCGGTCAGCGAGCGGCGCCAGCGGATCTGCAGCATCTTGCGCAGGTAGCTGCCACTCAGGAACAGGCTCACGCTGATGGCGATCAGCCCGAAGAACACCGCGATCTGGCGCAGTGTCGCATCGACATCGAGCTTCTGCAGCGCGTTGTAGAAATCCGCCGTCCAGGCGATCAGGCGGACAGAAACCTGAACCCCGGCCAAGCCGAGCCCGAGCACGAGCGCGAAATAGACCAATCCGGCCCGCCCGCCCGGCCCGCTGATGCAGAGCCGGGTCAACAGCGTGATCTGCGAGATGATCCTGGTCACGAAGAGGCCCTGGGCGAACTGCGTCGCGGCGAGGGCGGTTCCGGCGTGTCGAGCCTGAAGATCGCGTCGCCAATGCCTTTCAGGCTTTCCTGGTCATGGCTGGCACAGTCGGTCGGCAACAGCACAGCCAGATCATCGATGCCGAGATCGCGGAGCTGATAGGGCGTGCCATGGCCGTATTCGAGATGGCCGCGCCCGATGATACCGATGACGAGCGGGTTGTCTTGTGCCTTTGCCAGATGATCGGCGATGCCGCAGGCGAAGGCGCGATCCCAGGTCTGCTGGGCTCGAATGAAGCGATCGAAGCGGTCCGGCTCCATGGCGCGTGGGCGATCTGGCCCGGCGAAACCGCTCATGATTCCGGCGAGATAGCGCCGGTACCCCTCCGTCGCGGGGGCAGGCGGCGTCACGCCATCGCGCTCTTCGATGGGAATCGCATCCCAACCGACCTGGCCGACACGCGTGACCAGCGGCCGATGGCAGTTGAGTGCGAGCATCGGCACGCGCTGCTGTCGGCAGAAATGGAAGAGCGGCAGGTAGAGCTCGGGATCGAAACCCCAGACCTGTGCCCATTCCGACCGCTCCAGGAAGGTCGCGGTGTCCATCTCGCCCTCGACCCAGGCGTCGAGCACCGGCTGGAGCCGACGTGGGAACATCTCGAAACCGACCGCCATCTGCGGCCGCAGCGTATGCAGGAACGCCGTGACATGGAGCTGCCAGCGATGGATCTCGGCGATGTCATGGCTCTCGCCGAGCAGCACGACGCGCTTCTGCGCCATCGTCCGCATCAGGTCGTACTGGGCAATGGCCTCGCCGGTCTCGGGCAAGAGCCAGGTCGCGCGCCGATGAGCCAGGGACACGGATCCGGCGGTGAGGGAGGGTTCAGCCATGGGGATTGCCGAGCGGAACGCCGTCGAAGGCCGCGGCCGGGCCGCGCAGCACGAGGCCGAACGGCTGGCCGTCGGAATCATGCGCTGCAAGCTCGACCTCCGATCCGGCGACCTGCCGCAGCCAGCTTGCGACCGCACCAGCGCGCAAGTGAAGGTGGAAGTCGCCCTGCATGATGTTGACGAAGCCCATGGCCGGCTTCGGCTCTGGCAGCGCACCTCCCCAATGCTGGGCCAGGCCCGGTTTCGTGAAATCGATCGAGATCGGCACGCCATTGCGCAGGATCGCGGCGAAGGTCGCGGCACCGAGATCATCCTCGGGCACATCAGGCGATCCGCCGCCGGCAGCGCTCTCGCGCTCGACCGGCTCCAGGGCCTCACCGGCGCCGAATGGGGCAAGCGCTTTGTCGAAGAGCTCCAACCCGTCGAGCCCGATCAGGCTGAACAACACCTCGCCGGCGGCGTCCTGGCACTCGAGCCTGGGCAGCACCCGGTCGCGCATCTTGCTGGTGCGGTCCGCGACCAGCCGGGTCACGACCGCAAGATCGAGCGTGCTGTCGTGGAACTCGCCTGCGAGGCGCGCCCTGGTCCCGTCGATCGAGACGGTGCCGACCACGCCCATGCGCTCATGCGTCGCGCCGCCGGAGYGTGCGCTCAGCATGACGCGGCCCATGGCGGGCAGGCTTGCCAGGATTTCGGCCGAGGGTTGCTTCAGCAGTTCGCGGGGATGTGTGGTGCTTGTCATAAGGGGGCTCCAAGGAAAGGATGCGACGCTCCGGGGTCTCGCTCGGAGCGTCGCGTGACCAACCGCGCTTGTCACAGCCGCGGCCCGTCAATCGGGTGGCGCTAGGTCCGCTGCGTCTCAGAACTCAACCGAGGCTGCGAGCTTGAAGGTACGGCCAGCCGTGGTCTGCAGTTCGAGCGGGTTGGTCGCGGCGACTGCGGCCGAAGCCTGAACCTTGTCGAAATTATAGACGTTCGAGAAATAGCGGCGGTCGAAGATGTTCTGCACGCCGCCGCGGACGGTGATGTACGAGGTCGGCTTCCAGTTCAGGAAGGCATCGAACACGGTGTAGCCCGCCGGCTTGAAGATGGTCGGCGCGCTGGCGCGGGTGACGCCCGCCCCGAAGGTTCCGATGACCTCGGCCTCCAGCCCATATTCGGGCATCAGGTATTTCAGTCCGGCGACAGCAGTAAACGGGGTGATCGAGTTATACGGCGTGGTCAATGCGCCAGCATCGGCTTTTTGCGTGCCGTATTGGTAGCTCAACGCGACATTGGCGAGCCAGCGCTCGTGGAATTTCCACTCGGCCGATGCCTCGATACCGGAAATCTTGACGCTCGAGAGGTTGCGATAGGTCAGATCGGTCGAACCGAGGATCGGCGCGAAGTTCTGAATGAAGTCCTTGTAATCGGCATGGAAGACGCCGACCGAGAACCAGCCATTGTCGAAGCGGCCGCGGATGCCGGCTTCGTAGGACGTGACGCTCTCGGGCTTGAGATCCGGGTTCGGGATCAGGTTCTGGGTGCCCATCGGCAGCGACGTATAGAGCTGCTGCGCGGTCGGCATCTTGAAGCCCTGGGCGTAGCGGGCATAGAGTGAATAGGTCTCGTCGAGCTTGAAGATCGTGCCGACCTGCGGGATCAGCTTATGCGAGTCGATCTCGCGCGGAGCCTTGCCCGGCACGATGACGTAGCCTGGCCCAATGCTCGGGTCGATCTTGTAATTGGCGTAACGGACGCCCGGCGTGATCGTCCAGCGACCGTTTAGCAATTCGATTTCGTCCTGCAGATAGAAATCGTAGCGCGTCGTCGTCGCGTTGGCGAAGTTGAAGCCGCCTGCAATCGTCGTGGTGGTGACGCCGGTCGACATGTTCCGGACGTCGTCGCGACGCTCATAATCGGTCTTGGTGACGTCGCCCTGGAACCCGTAGGTCAGCCTGTGGAAGCTCGAGCCGAGCGCGAAGCTCGACTTGGCCTGGATGTCGAGCTGGGAGAATTGTTCGGAATAGTCGAGGAAGCCGCGGGTGAAACGCTGCTGGTTGTTGGTCTGCGTCTGGTAGCGATTATTGGTGACCTCACGCTTCTGTGGCGAGAACGATGCCTGCCAGCGGATCGAGTCGAGGAAGCTCGTGCCGACATCCCATTGATGCTCGAAGGCGATGCGCTGGCGTGACTTCACTTCATCTCGGATATAGGGTCCGTTGCGGAGACCAGACGCCAAGACATTGTAGTCCCAGAGCTGATTTACCTTTGAGCTGTTGTCGAAATACTCTCCGGTCAGCTTGAACGTATGGTCTGTCGTCGGCGAGAAGACGATCTTGCCGAAGGCGTTCCAAACCGTGCTGTCGAGCGGGTTCAGCGTGTCGCAGCCGAGATAGCGCAGGCTCGGCACGGGGCAGCCCCAGCGGCCGCCATCGGCCCGGGCACGGCTGAGTTTGGCCTCCTCCGCCGTCTTCTGGCTCAGGCCGACAATGGCCTCGAGGGCAGGGGTGAGCCTGAAGGCCGCAATGCCGGTCTTGGTGAAGGAGCGGTCGAAACTGTCATACCCGGCATCGAGACGTACGGCATACGGCTTGTCCTTGCCTTTCAGCAGGTCCTGGGGATCGAGCGTACGATAGGCGACGATGCCGCCCAGAGCATCGGCGCCCCAGAGCACGGAGCCCGGGCCACGCACGATCTCGACGCTCTTCAGGAAGGGCATCTCGACAAAGTTGCGATTGCCATCAGTGATGCGCTCGATCACACGCGATCCATCGACCTGCATCTGGACGCGGTTGCCGCCGACCCCCCGGATCGTGAAGCCATCGAGGTTGCCGAACGGGTCGGTGCCGCTGGTGAGGCGGTTGACGCTGACGCCCGGCTGGTAGCGGACGAGGTCCTGCATGTCGCGCGTCATGCGCTCGTCGAGTTCCTGCCGTGAGATAACGTTCACGACGCCGGGAACATCGAGAACCTGCTTTTCACCGCGTGTCGCCGTGACCGTAATCTGGTCGAGCGTGAACGCCGGTGACGCACTGCCGCCATCTGCGATCGCTTGAGAGTAACAAATCGTGCTTTGAAGGATTGTAAAAAGGAAAGTGGCTGAAAAATATAGTTTTGATTTGTTCTTCATTGGAAGACCCCAGTCCATTTGCGGGTGGATGTAGTCCGCTGGTACTAGGATTCGCAATTGTAAATTTGACACAGTGTTTTCTGATGTACTTTTGTAGTGAAGTACATGCAATCTATAATAGATATAGATTCTAATTATTCTACTTTAGCAATTGCGCGGGGAACTGCTTGCCCCGCATCGCCTGCGCGCGACCAGGGTACACCCCGCCGTCGGGGGCAGCGTCAGTCGGCGCAGATAGCGACATGGAGACATAAAGATGTCTTTATATTCCCATTGACTGCGGCGAGCATTTGGACCTAGGTTGGGGTGTCGTGGTTCTCTGGGTCTGTTTGCCCGGAGCTAAGAGGGAAGCCGGTGCGTCGAGGTCGCTATTGACCTGGGCAAGGCCGGCGCTGCCCCCGCAACTGTAAGCGGTGAGCCGCTGTCCAAGATGTGTCACTG
>NZ_JBFTRC010000053.1:0-36889 GCF_056399325.1 Allobosea sp. 01N443 | reverse complement strand
ATCGCAAGGACATCAACCAGGTGATCTTCTTTGGCCTTGCCAAGGAAAGCGGCAATACGGCGCTGCCCGAGAGCCCACTTTATGACGCCGCCAACGCCAATATGTGGATGCAGGCTGACCGGGCGCTGGCCAACCGCCTGCTCGACGAGATCGGGCTGACCAAACGTGCCCCGGACGGCATACGGCTCCTTCCCAATGGCCAGCGCCTCGAATTTACCGTGGAAACCGCCGGCGAGAGCACCGAAGAGACGGACATCCTCGACCTGATCAAACAGGATCTGCAGGAGGTCGGGATCAAGATCTATCCCCGCTCGACCCAGCGCGACGTCTTTCGCCGCCGCATCCTGGCCGGCCAGACCGTGATGTCGGCCTGGGCGGGCATGGATAACGCGCTGGTCGCGGCCGAGATGGAACCCGATGCGCTCGCCCCAACGTCGTCGATGCAGTTCAACTGGCCGCGTTGGGGCCAGTTCCTGGAAAGCGGCGGCCGCGAAGGCGAAGAGCCTGACCTGGCCGAAGCGCAGGAACTGGTCAGGCTCTACCAGGCCTGGCGCGTAAGCGTGACCCATGACGAGCGCAGAACGATCTGGCGCGCGATGCTGAGGATCAATGCCGAGCAGCTCTTCACCATCGGCGTGGTCAATGGCACGCTCCAGCCGGTCGTGGTCTCGCGCAATCTGCGCAATGTTCCCGAAAAGGGCCTTTACAGCTTCGAGCCGGGTGCCTTTTTCGGCCGCTACCTGCCCGATACCTTCTGGTTCGACGATGCTCAGGTGAAGAGCTGACCGATGCTGCTGAAATACATCCTCAAGCGCATCCTGCTGATGATACCGACGCTGCTGGTAACCAGCGCGTTGATCTTCACCGTCATCAACCTGCCCGAGGGCGACTATTTCGAGACGCTTGCCGCCGAGATGCAGGCCCAGGGCGAAAAGGCCGACCTCAGCCGCATCGAGTTCCTGAAGACGGAGTATGGCTTCGACAAGCCGCCGATCGAGCGCTATTTCCACTGGGTCACCGGGCTCATGCGCGGCGACATGGGCTATTCCTTCGAATATCAGCGCCCGGTAAGCGAGATCGTCGGGGATCGATTGCTGCTGACGATGATCGTCTCCTTCGTCACCATCATCTTCACCTGGGTCGTCGCCTTCCCGATCGGCATCTATTCCGCCACCCATCAATACAGCTGGGGTGACTACGGCCTCACATTCCTCGGGCTGATCGGGCTTGCCGTGCCGCATTTCCTGCTGGCGCTGGTCTTCATGTATTTCGCCAATGTCTGGTTCGGCACCTCGATCGGGGGGCTCGTCGATCCACAATATCTCAACCAGCCGATGAGCTGGGCAAAGCTCCGCTCGGTGCTGGAGCATCTCTGGATTCCCGTCATCATCATCGGCGCCGGCGGCACCGCCGGCATGATCCGCGCCGTGCGCGCCAACCTGCTCGACGAACTCCAGAAGCAGTACTACGTCACCGCCCGCGCGAAGGGGCTGCCGCCCGGCAAGGCGTTGCGCAAATATCCGCTGCGCATGTCGCTGAATTTCTTCATTTCCGATATCGGCGACATTCTGCCCTCGATCGTCTCCGGCGCGGAGATCGTCGCGATCGTGCTCTCGCTTCAGACGACCGGTCCGCTGCTGATCCGCGCCCTGCAGGCGCAGGACATGTACCTCGCTGGTTCCTTCCTGATGTTCCTCTCGTTCCTCACCGTGATCGGGGTGCTGATCTCGGACATCGCGCTGGCGATCCTCGATCCGCGCATCCGCCTCCAGGGAGCGGCCACCAAGTGAAGCCCGCTCTCCCGCCAGACGGCGCGCCGCTGCTGCATACGGCCTCGACCGCGCCGTTCGAACCCTACGCCGTCGAACGCATGACGCCTGAGCAGGAGCGCGTCTATCTCGCGTCACAATGGCAGTTGATGTGGTGGAAATTCCGCAAGCATCGGCTCGCGGTGATCTCCGGCGTCTTCATCATCCTCATGTATCTGACGGTGATATTCGCCGAGTTCCTGGCGCCCTACCATTACACCACCCGCAATACCGAATTCATCCGCGCCCCGCGGCAGGAGGTGCATCTCTTCCACGAAGGTCGCTTCCTCGGCCCCTTCGTCTATCCCTATACGCAGCGCCTCAACATGGAGAACCTGAAGCGCGAATACGATGTCGACCGCAGCCGGCCGCAGCTGATCCGCTTCTTCTGCCGGGGCGACGACTACGATTTCTGGCGCCTGGTACCGGGCAACCTTCACCTCGTCTGCCCTCCCAAGGACGGCACGCTGTTTCTCCTCGGCACCGATCGGCTCGGGCGCGACATGCTCTCGCGCATCATCTATGGCGGCCGCATCTCGCTCAGCATCGGCCTGCTCGGGGTCGGTGTCAGCTTCATCCTCGGCGTCATCATCGGCGGTATCGCCGGCTATTACGGCGGCAAGATCGATCTCTTCATCCAGCGCGTGATCGAAATCGTGCAGTCCCTGCCGCATATCCCGCTCTGGCTCGCGCTGGCCTCGATCATGCCGCCATCCTGGAGCCCGCTGCTCGTCTATTTCGGCATCACGATGATTCTCGGCCTGATGGACTGGACCGGTCTTGCCCGCGCGGTCCGCTCGAAACTGCTCTCGCTGCGCGAGGAAGACTATGTCGTCGCCGCCCAGCTGATGGGCGCCAAGCCTGCGCGGATCATCGGCCTGCACCTCGTGCCGGGCTTCATGAGCCATCTCATCGCCTCGGCCACCATCACCGTGCCGAAAACGATCCTGGGCGAGACGGCGCTCAGCTTCCTCGGACTTGGACTCAGGCCACCGATCACCAGCTGGGGCGTGATGCTGAACGAGGCGCAGAACGTCAATGTTGTGGCGCTCTATCCCTGGTTGCTCTATCCGGTCGTTCCGGTGATCCTGATCATCCTGGCCTTCAACTTCCTTGGCGACGGCTTGCGCGATGCGGCCGATCCCTACCGCTGAGCGCGCCGCCACCTCCTGCTCGCGGACCTGACATCCTGTGCGGATCGCATTTCACACGCCGCTCAATGCGTATGAGGACGGCAGGATTTCCGGTGACCGGCGCATGGCGCACCAGCTCGTCGAGGCGATGACACGGCTCGGCCATGCCGTCGCCCCGATCGCGGATGCGCGCTCCTATATGCGCAGCGCGGAGCCCGCGCTCCTGGATCAGCGCCTCGCCGAGGCGGCCGGCCGGCGCGATGCCTTGCTGGCCGCCTGGGAGACCAATGGCAACCGGCCGGGGCTCTGGTTCACCTATCACAGCTATTACAAGGCCCCCGACCTCCTGGGGCCCGAGATCACGAAGCGGCTCGACATTCCCTATGTCGTCGCCGAGGCAAGCGATTCCGGCCGGCGCTCCGAAGGGGAATGGGCCCGGCATGTCGCACTCGCAAGGCGCGGCTTCCGCGCTGCCGATCTGCATTTTTGCTTCACCGAGCGTGATCGTGGTGGCGTCGAGGCCCGCTCCTCGGACCGCACGCAATTCCTCGAGCTRCCCCCCTTCATCGCGTTGGAGCCCTCCACTCCCCACCGCCGATCCGGTGCCGCAGCCACGCGCCTGATCACCGTCGCGATGATGCGTCCAGGCGTTAAGCTCGAAAGCTATCAAGCGCTTGCCGCCAGCCTCGCCCGCCTGATCGATCGTCCCTGGACGCTCACCATCATTGGCGATGGACCCGTGCGCGATCAGGTCGAAGTGGCCTTCGCGCCCCTCCCGCGCGAGCGCATCGAATGGCGCGGTGCGCTGGATCGCCCTGCCGTCGGCGCGGCGCTGGCGGAGCATGACATATTTGTGTGGCCCGGCATCGGCGAAGCCTATGGCCTGGTCTATCTCGAAGCCCAGGCTGCGGGTCTCCCGGTCGTCGCCTTCGACAGTGGCGGCGTCGCAGCCACCGTCCGAAATGGAGAGACCGCGATCCTGGTGCAGGATGGCGACCTCGCGGCTTTGGCAACAGCGTTGGCGGAGCTCATCGAGAACACGAACCGGCGCGAAGATATGGGTCGCGCCGCGCGAAACTTCGTCTTGCGGGAACGGACGCTCGACCGGACGAGCGAGATCATCTCGCACGGCCTCGCATTGGCGCAGGCGGCTCGCGCCGCATATCGGGTCGCGCRCGCGGAATCGACCGGGCCATGAGCACCCCGCTCTGGGCTCCGCTTCTCGCCGAACTCGACCGCTGGAGCACGCAGGGCCGGCGCCTTCAGCTCTGGCTTCGCGATGACGACGCGATCGMGCCAAGCCCGCAGCTCGACAGGCTGGCAGCCCTGGCCGAACATTTCGATGCGCCCGTGCTACTCGCGGTCATCCCCTTCCTGGCGCAACCCGCTCTCTGCGAGCGCTTGCGGAGCGCCCCGCTCCTAATGCCCTGCCAGCATGGCACCTGGCACCGCAATCACGCCCCCCAGGGCGAGAAGAAGTCGGAGTTCGGAAGCCACCGGTCTCGGGACATCATTGGCGCAGAGATCGCGGCTGGGCGACGCCGGCTTATGGATCTGTTTGGCCCGACCCTGCTGCCGGTCTTCGTCCCCCCGTGGAACCGGATCGACAGGGATATCGCGGCAGGCTTGCCGGAGCTCGGCTTCAGCGGGCTCTCCTGCTTCCGCCATTTCGGCTTCGCGGCTCCCCGCGGGTTTTCCGTCGTCAACACCCAGATCGACATCATCGACTGGCATGGCGGGCGCATTGGTCGCCCGGCCCCCGCCATTGCCGAGGAGATCGTCACGGAACTCACACGAAGACGTGAGGCTGGAATAGGCAACAGCCCACTTGGCCTGTTGCTGCATCACCGCGACCATGATGACGGGGCCTGGGCCGTTCTCGATGCCTTGCTCGGCTCAATGGTCCATCACCCCGCCGTGGAGTTGGTCGGCCTTCGACAGTTGTTTTCAGGCTCGAACACTGCCTAGAGTGAAGCTGCGACGCTGGGTGAGCGTCCGCCACCTGGCCAAGCCGGACTTGGATGGACGCGCGTGTGGCGCTATATCCGAATCCGAACAATTCTAGGTGCGTTCGCCCTCGCTCGAGGTCGTTTGGCCGTTTCGCGGAGGGCGAGCCGTCTATGCCGTATAACGTCATCGACATCGGCGGTGCCGACCGCGCGCCGCGCAGCCCTCAGGCCCCGAGGGTGCTGATCTACAGCCACGACACCTTCGGGCTCGGCCATATCCGCCGCTGCCGCGCGATCGCCAATTCCCTGGTCGCCAGCTATTCTCATATATCAGTGATCATCGTCTCGGGCTCGTCGATGATCTCGAGCTTCCAGTTCGGCGACGGCGTCGACTATGTCCGCGTTCCCGGCGTCGAGAAACAGGATGACGGGGGCTACGCCCCGCATCATCTCAATCTCGATCTCGGCGACACGCTGCGCCTGCGCGCCGACCTGATCAGACAGACCGTGCTGTCCTTCGATCCGGACGTCGTGATCGTCGACAAGGAGCCCGTGGGCTTGCGCGGCGAACTCTTGTCTTCACTCGAGATCCTGCGCCGGCGCGGTGCCCGCATCGTGCTCGGTCTGCGCGACGTGCTCGACGAGCCGAGCAAGGTCCTCGAGGAGTGGCGACATAGCGGCGCGCTCGAGGCACTGGGTTCGGTCTATGACGATATCTTCGTCTATGGGCTGGAAAGCGTCTATCAGCCGCTTCAGGGCCTGCCCGACCAGCATCTCTTCGCCGACAAGATCCGCTATACCGGCTATCTCAAGCGCGCCGTGCCAAGCCCGATGCCGCCGACCCGTCACCCGAAGATCACCAAGGGCCCTTTCATCCTGGTCACCCCCGGCGGCGGCGGGGACGGCATGGGCCTGACCGACTGGGTGATTTCGGCCTACGAATCCGACCCGACGATCGAGCTGCCGGCGCTGATCGTGTTCGGCCCGTTCATGTCGCGCGAGAAGCGCAAGGATTTCGCCGAGCGGATCGCTCGCATCCCGAAGCTCGAAGGCCTCGGTTTCGAGCCGCGCCTCGAACTCCTGATGAATCGCGCTCACTGCGTGGTCGCCATGGGCGGCTACAACACCTTTTGCGAGATCCTCTCCTTCGACAAGCCGGCGCTGATCGTGCCGCGCGTCCGGCCACGGCGGGAGCAGAGCATCCGCGCCGAACGCGCCGACAGCCTTAAGCTCGCCACCATGCTGCACGATCCGCTTCAGGATGGTCAGGCTACGCGCGATCCGGCGATCATGGCTGCCGCCCTTCACGCCCTGCCCAAGCGCATGCCGCCGTCTCAGGCCTTCGTCCCGAGCCTGCTCGACGGCCTGCCCGCCATCAACCGCGCGCTTGCCGACGATCTCTCGATGCCGATCCGCGGCCGGGCGCTGGCCCAGAACAGCGCGGCGGTCAGCTGAGCCTCGCACGGGCCGTGCTCCACGGCTGTGAAGACCGCCCGAATTCGCTTGAGAAAATGGGCTGACAAGGCTGCGGAAACTTCGCAATATATCAGCCGGGGAGAATGACGGCGCCGCAACGGCGCCTCTTCATGGGAGATCGTTCTCGATGGCGCAGCTGCTGTTCAAGAATTTCGCCATGCTCGAGCCCGACCATGGCGAATTGCGCCGCGGCTACGAATTGCTGGTCGAAGGCGATACGATCCGCGAGGTCTCCGACAAGCCGATCAAGACGGCCAAGGCTGATGTGATCGATTGTGGCGAGCGTACCCTGATGCCCGGCCTGATCGACAGCCATGTCCATGTCTTCCTCTCGGAAGTCTATATCCGCGCCATGGAAAGCATGCCGCTGACCCTGATGACGGCCCGCTCCGTCCGGCTGATGAAGGGCATGATCGATCGCGGCTTCACCTCGGTGCGCGACACCGGCGGCGCCGATTGGGGCATCAAGGAAGCCGTCGAAAAGGGCGATATCCCGGCTCCGCGCCTGTTCATCGCCGGCCAGGCGATCGGCCCGACCGGAGGCCACAGCGACCCGCGCCGGCGCACGGATTTCGGCGCCCGCTGCCATTGCTGCAACGCCATGGCCTATACGATGAACGTCTCCGACGGCGTTTCCGCGGTGAAGAAGTCCGTGCGCGAGCAGATGCGGCTCGGTGCCGACCACATCAAGATCATGATGTCGGGCGGAGTCGCGTCGCCCTATGATCCGCTGGATTCGATGCAGTTCAGCGTCGACGAGGTGAAGGCGGCCGTCGAGGAGGCCAAGGCATTTGGCCGCTATGTCTGCGCCCATGCCTACACGCCTGAAGCGATCACCCGTGCCGCGCAATGTGGCGTTCGTGCCATCGAGCACGGCAATCTGATCGACGAGGCCTCCGCCAAACTGATGGCGGAGAACAATATGGTGCTCACCGCCAATCTCGTCGCCTATTACGCGATGAAGGAGCGTGCGGCCGAGTTCGGCATGACGGGGGATATGCTGGCCAAGAACGATCTGGTCATCGATGGCGGCCTGCGTTCGCTCGAGATCTGCAAGCGCGCCGGGGTTCCCGTCGCCTATGGCAGCGATCTGCTCGGCCAGCTCCAGGTCGATCAATCCCGCGAGTTCCTGCTGCGCAGCGAGGTTCTCTCGCCGATCGAGATCATTCGCTCCGCGACGACCGTCGGCGCCCATCTGCTACGGATGGAGGGCAAGCTTGGCACGCTGCGTGCAGGCGCCTTTGCCGACATCATCCTGGTCGATGGTGACCCGTTGAAAGACCTCGGCCTCTTCCAGAACCAGGGCGCGGCTCTGTCGGCGATCATGAAGGGCGGGAACTTCCACAAGAACCGCCTGCAGTGAGAATCGGGCGGCGACAATGGGTCGACAAAAACCGGCTTGATTGTTTGTAAGTTGAGCCGCAGCCTGCTGTCGGAGCGGATCGAAGGGCGGAGGGCATGGCAGTGACGAGCCGGCGGCAATCGCAGAGCGACCACAACACAACACGCCCGGCGTGGTCATCGCGGCTGGCCGATGGCCGGGCTGGATTCGCCGCTTGAGCGCCGCCCAGCGCCCAAGCTTCGGCCGAATCGCGCTGAATGGCGCTGCCGGCCTGTCGTTAGGCTTCATCCTGCTGCCGCTGGTCTTCGTGATCTGGCTCGCCTTCTTCCGGCAGGAGATTCCGTCCTTCCCGCCCGAAGGCTACTCCCTGAAATGGTTTGCGGCCGTTCCCGGGCAGAAGGCCTTTGTCGACGGCTTCATTCTCAGCCTGCAGGTCGGCGTGCTGGCGACCTTGATCGGACTGGCGCTCGGGGTCCCGGCGAGCCTAGCGCTCGTCCGCCACCGCATCCCTCTAGGCCCGCTGGTGAATACCCTGTTGCTGCTGCCGCTGGTGATGCCGGGCATCGTGCTCGGCACCGCACTCTATGTCTTCCAGATCGAAACCGAGATCGCGACCGGCTGGCCGGTCCTGGGCTCGGCGKGCGGCCTCATCGCGGCCCATACGCTCGTGGTCGTGCCCTGGGTCGTCAGGCTGGTCACGGCAAGCCTTGCCGGCTTCGACCGCACCATCGAGGAAGCTGCTCAGAATTTGGGCGCCGGTCCCTGGAAGACCTTCTGGCGCGTCACCTTGCCAAGCATCCGGCCGGGTATCGTGGCAGCCGGCCTGTTCGGCTTCGTCACCTCTTTCGGCAATCTCGAAATGAGCCTGTTCCTCGTCGGACCGGGCCGCACGACCCTGCCGATCGCGATCCTGCAATATCTCGAATGGAAGATCGATCCGACGGTTGCTGCCGCCTCCGTCATCCAGATCGTTCTGATCGGCACCGCGATGATCATCACCGACCGTTACGTCAAGCTGAGCCGGGTGGTCTGACCCATGGCACGGCTCTCGCTCACCCATCTCCAGAAGGTCTATGGCGACTTCAACGCCGTCGACGACGTCACCATCGACATCGCCGATGGCGAGTTCCTGGTCCTGCTCGGTCCGTCCGGCTGCGGCAAGACCACGACCTTGCGCATGGTCGCCGGTTTTGTGCCGCCGAGCGCCGGCACGATCACCATCGGCGAGCGCGACGTCACCGTGCTGCCGCCCTGGAAGCGCAATTGCGGCCTGGTCTTCCAGAGCTACGCATTGTTCCCCCATCTGACCGTCGCCGAGAACGTCGCCTTCAGCCTCGAGATGCGCAAGGTCCCTCCCGCCGACCGCGCCCCGCGCGTCGCGGAGGCGCTCCGTCTCGTGCAGCTTTCAGGCTTCGACGAGCGTTACCCGCGCCAGCTCTCGGGGGGGCAGCAGCAGCGAGTGGCGCTCGCCCGCGCGCTTGCGATGCAACCCGACGTGCTGCTGCTCGACGAGCCTCTCTCCAATCTCGACGCGAAACTCCGGCAGGAGGTCCGGGTCGAGATCCGCGACCTGCAGCGCAAGCTCGGCCTCACCACGATCATGGTCACTCACGACCAGGAGGAGGCGCTCACCATGGCTGACCGGCTGGTGGTGATGGAGAAGGGCAAGGTCCGGCAGATCGGCAACCAGCGCGAACTCTACGAGAAGCCGGCGGACCGCTTCGTCGCGGGCTTCATTGGCCGCAGCGCCTTCCTCGACGGGGAAACCACAACGCCTGGCCGCTTCCGCAGCCTCGGCGGGCTCGACATCACTGTCGGCGCGGCGAGTGGCACGGGAGCGGCGACACTCGCGCTTCGACCAGAGCGCATCTCGGTGGCAGCCGAGGCCGGAGCGTGCGTCAATCGCTTCGAGGCCCGTGTCGAGCACGTCTCCTATCTCGGCGCGCTGCTCGATATCGATGTCCGTCTCTCCGAGCACGACCGGATGCTGCTGCAGCTCCCGAACCGCCAAGGCAGCATCGAGCCGAAGCCGGGCGACACTATCACGATAGGCTGGGCCGAAGACGCCGGGCTCGTCTATCCGCGCGAGCCGTAAGGCCATGATCGGGAAAGGCGCATTGCGGCTCTCCGTCCGAACATGGCTCGATCACGGTCTCTAGCTCGACAGGCGTCCAACAGGGGAGAACTCATATGAACTCGATCAACAGGCGCCATGTCCTGCAAGGTCTCGCGGCGGGAGCAAGCGCCGCGGCGCTGGGCGGTCCGGCCTTGGCCCAGTCAGGCGGCAAGGTCGTGGTCGGAACCTGGGGCGGCGACTATGCCCGCCTCCTCACCAAGAACATCGAGGACCCGATCCTCAAGCCCAAGGGCATCGAGGTCCTGCAGGACCAGGCCGGCGACGCCCCACGCCGCGCCAAGATGGTCGCCGAGCGTCGCCTGCCGCGCGGCACGGTCGACATCCACGGGCTCTCGGCCGCCAACATGTACGAGATGAACGAGGCCGGCGTCGTGGAGCAGCTCGACTTCTCCAAGATCCCGAACGCCAAGAACCTGCTGCCGACGATGAAGTACCCCTATGGCATCGGGCACATCTATTCCGGCAACGTCGTCATCTACAATCCCAAGCTGATCAGCCCCGCGCCGACCGGTTTCAAGGATTGGCTCGACCCGAAATGGGGCAACAAGATCGGCTTCATCGACATTCAGTATCAGTCGATCATGGTCGCCGCCTCGATGGCCGCAACGAACGGCGCCAGCATGAACGACCTCGACAAGGCGAAGGAGGTTCTGCTCGCCGTCAAGAAGACGGGCGCGCGCGTCTACCCGACGAACGAGGCCTTCGCCCAGGCCATGAAGAACGAGGAGGTTGGCATCAGCGCGATCTGGAAAGCGCGCGTCGTCCAGTGGCAGGATGCCGGCATTCCCTGCGAGGCGGTTTCCCCGGTTGAAGGCATCCCGGCCTATGTCTCCGGTTTCGTCATCCCGAAGAATGCTCCGAACAAGGAGAATGCCTACGCCTATATGAACGCCATGCTCGAGAAGGCGCCTCAGGAGGCCTTCGCAGTCGATATGGGCTATAACGGCACTGTGACCGGTCTCAATGTCGCGGCCGCCCTGCAGAAGCGCATCGGCTTCACGCCCGAAGAGGAAAAGCGCCTCAAGGATCTCGACTACGGCTTCCTCGCCAAGAACGATTCGGCGATGAAGGAGTGGTGGGACAAGGTCTTCAAGGCGTGATGCGGCCATGAGCACGACTGCCCCCGAAGCTGTTGCGGGCGGCCGCACCGGACTTGCCGGGGCGCTCGTCGTGCCGGCGACCATCTTCGTCGCGATCGGGCTGATCGGCCCGGTCGCGATCCTGTTCCGCTATTCGCTGAACCAGTTCATTCCGGGCCAGTTCATGGTCGACKGACTGACCATCGAGAACTACGTCAAGTTCTTCACCGACACCTATTATCTCAACGTGCTCATGCGCACCGTGCGCGTCGCGGTAATCTGCACCATCGCTTGCCTGATCATGGGCTTCCCCCTGGCCTATGTGCTGGCGCGCACCGAAAGCCGGTTCAAGAACCTGCTGATCATGGCCGTCGTGCTCCCCCTGTTCGTCGGCAACGCGGTTCGTGCCGCCGGCTGGATGACCGCTTTTGGCAACAAAGGCGCGCTCAACGCCTCCCTGATGGGGCTCGGCCTGATCAATCAGCCGATCGAGATCATGTTCACCGAGACGGCCGTGATCATCGGCATCGTCGCGGTCAACCTGCCCTTCATGGTGCTGACCCTGCAGAGCGTCATCGAAGGTATCAACCGCAATGTCGAGGAGGCAGCGTTCAGCCTGGGCGCCGGCCCCGTCGCGATGTTCCGCCGCGTCCTCTGGCCACTGGCACTCCCGGGGATTCTCGCTGGCACGATCCTGACCTTCATCCTGGCGATGAATGCCTATGCGACCCCAGTTCTGCTCGGAGGCCCGAAGTTCCAGACGATGGGGCCACTCGTCTATGGCCAATTCGCGCAACAGAACAACTGGCCCTTCGGCGGTGCGATTTCCTTCATCCTGATGACGGCGACGCTCCTGCTGACCGTGGCGGCCCACCTGATCGTGCAGCGGCGTTATCGCTGAGGGCGCCGCCGGTCTCAGTGGCGCTTCCACTGGTCAAGCGCGCGGCGGCACTCTAAATCTCGCGCATGACCATTTCCGGATCGCTCGTCCCCATCGCAGTCGGCGCCGTCGCCCTGGTGCTGCTGCTGGGTCTCGCCAACATGCTGCGCGGCGGTAGCGCCAACACATCGCAGAACCTGATGCGACTGCGCGTGGTGCTGCAATTCGTCGCGATTCTGGTGATCATCGGCGTGCTCTGGTGGCGCGGAGGCTGAGCCCGTCTCACTTTTCAGCGGACGCGACAGCTCTGACTGACGGTGCGTAAGCTTTTGATAAATCAGATATTCTGCATAACCCTCCAGGGGTCCCAACCGCGCTTGCCGCATTCTGGACACGAGTCTATGCGTTTCACTAACGTCCGTTCAAACGATAAAAAGAACCTGTAGCCCATGCCGCGCGTCGCGTTGCTGATCCTTGCCGGCTTCCTGGCTGCCTCGCCTGCCCAGTCGCAGTCGCAGGCCTTGCCTTCCGGAGTTTCCAGCTACGCCCCCGCAACCGAAACCCCCGTTCCGTCCTGGGAAGCGCGCCTCGGCATTGCACCGGCGAATCCGAGCGGCCGCGAAAGCGGACTGCTGAACTTCAATGGCGAGGTGGTGACGCCGCGCGTCATCCCGCTTAATGACCGCATCGCCTCGGCCTTCGTGCCGCGCTTCCATCTTGGCTCCAGCATCAATTTCAATGGCACGCGCTATGCCTATGCGGGCGCGACCTGGACCGTCGATCTCTCGAAGAATGTCTTCGTCGAAGCCAGCTTCGGCGCCGCCGTCAATGACGGCAAGACCGGTGCGGTCGTCCCGGAGAACCGACTCGTCGTCGGCTGCGATACCGGCACGCGCGGTGCTGCGGCGCTCGGTGTTCGCCTCAGCGATCGCTGGAGTCTGATCGCGACGCTCGAACAATTCGGCACCACCGGCTGCTCCGACAAGGACAAGCCACGCGGCCCGGCCAATTTCGGCGCCAAGCTCGGCTACACCTTCTGACCCTTCGCTGGAGCATCGGCCCGAAGAGCGGATTGCGGCTTTCGGGAATGCTGACGCGGACACAGAAAGTTGGATCGCCTGACCGGATAAGAGTTTCGGTCCGATGATCGAAAGCATCTCGGCAGGGTGGAGGCTGTGGTGCTCCAAGCCTTTCG
Organism: Allobosea sp. 01N443; assembly: GCF_056399325.1. Lineage (NCBI taxonomy): Bacteria > Pseudomonadati > Pseudomonadota > Alphaproteobacteria > Hyphomicrobiales > Alloboseaceae > Allobosea > Allobosea sp. 01N443. Next base: position 23,890 of record NZ_JBFTRC010000053.1, on the reverse strand, counting down.
TTGCGGACGCGACGCGCTATAACGCGTCATGGTCAAGCTGAATCGCATCTATACGCGCACTGGGGATAACGGCACGACCGGGCTCGCAACCGGCCCACGCCGGCCGAAATACGACTTGCGCGTCGCAGCCTATGGCACCGTCGACGAGACCAATGCCTGCGTCGGACTGGCACGGCTGCATGCAGCAACCGAGGATGGCGAGGTCGATGCCATGCTCGGACGGATCGCCAACGATCTTTTCGACCTCGGAGCCGATCTCTCGACGCCCGACACCGGCGAGACGCTCGCCTATGAGCCGCTGCGCATCGTCCAGGCCCAGGTCGACCGCCTCGAAGCGGAAATCGATCAGCTGAACGCGGCGCTCGCCCCGTTGCGCTCCTTCGTCCTGCCCGGCGGAACACCGGCAGCCGCCTATCTTCACCTCGCCCGCACGGTCAGCCGGAGGGCCGAACGCCTGATGGTCGAGCTCGCCCAGACCGAGGGGGAGCGCGTCTCCGCGCCGGCGCTGAAATACATCAACCGGCTTTCGGACTTCCTCTTCGTTGCCTCCCGTTTCCTCAATGCCAGGGCCGGGGGCGATGTGCTCTGGGTTCCCGGGCAGAACCGCTAGAGCCGGACATGTTCGTACCGCTGCATGACGGCGTTCCGCTGCGCTTCATGCGCGCGCCCTATGTGACCTATGCCCTGATCAGTGCCTGCATCGGCATCCATCTCGCGATCTGGATCCTGCACGAACCGCCGGGAGAGATCGCCGTCATGGCCGGCTTCGGCCTGATCCCCTCCGTCTTCTTCGGCACCGCGCAACTGCCCATCGAGATCATGCAGGCTCCGGCCTGGCTGACGCTGTTCAGCAATGTGCTGCTGCATGCGAGCTTCGCCCATCTCGTCGGCAACATGCTGTTCCTCTGGGTCTTCGGCGACAATGTCGAGGACGCGATGGGCCATTTCCGCTTTCTGGCCTTCTTCTTTCTTTGCGGCCTGGCCGGGTCGCTGGCGCATGCCGTCATGAATCCTGGGTCGGAGCAGCCGCTGATCGGCGCATCGGGCGCGATCTCGGGCGTTATCGCCTCCTATCTGATGCTCTATCCGCAGGTCCGGATCTGGGGCCTCGCCTTCAAATGGATCCCGCTGCACGTCCCGGCGATGTACGCGCTCGGCGCCTGGATCCTCTTCCAGTTCATGTCAGCCTTCGTCGACCCACAGGGCAATGTCGGCTGGTGGGCGCATCTGGGCGGGCTTGCGACCGGCGCGGCGCTGACCCCGATCTTCATCCATCGCGGCGTTGGGCTGTTCGGGCGCGCTGCAAGAGGGTGACGCCCGCGACTTTGGCGGCGTTGACAAGCCTAAACAGCCATCGCTACGGTCCCCCGGCATTCCAGCCGAGAGCCACGATGCCGTCATCCTGCCGCGTCGCGCGGCGCGGCCTCGATCGTATCTCTCCCGAACGGTGAAGCGACGATGAAGATCCTTGTGCCCGTCAAGCGGGTTGTCGACTACAATGTGAAGATCCGCGTGAAGGCGGACGGCTCCGGCGTCGAGCTTGCCAATGTCAAGATGTCGATGAATCCGTTCGATGAGATCGCCGTCGAGGAAGCGTTGCGGCTGAAGGAAGCCGGCAAGGCGACCGAGGTCATCGTCGTCTCGATCGGCCCGGCGCAGGCCGCGGAAACCATCCGCACGGGTCTCGCCATGGGTGCCGATCGCGGCATCCTGGTGAAGGCCGAGGGCACGATCGAGCCGCTCGCCGTCGCCAAGCTCCTGAAGAAGATCGTCGAGCAGGAAAGCCCTCAGCTCGTCATTCTCGGCAAGCAGGCGATCGACGACGACTGCAACCAGACCGGCCAGATGCTGGCCGCCCTGCTCGGCTGGCCGCAGGGCACCTTCGCCTCCAAGGTGATGATCGGCGATGGCTCGGTCGATGTCACCCGCGAGGTCGATGGCGGCCTGCAGACCGTGGGGCTCAAGCTGCCGGCGATCGTGACCACCGATCTGCGACTGAACGAGCCGCGCTACGCCTCGCTGCCCAACATCATGAAGGCCAAGAAGAAGCCGCTTGATGAGACCACCGCCGAAGCGCTCGGCGTCGACATCGCGCCGCGCCTCAAGGTCCTGAAGACCACCGAACCGCCAAGCCGATCGGCCGGCGTCAAGGTCGGCTCGGTCGCCGAGCTGGTTTCCAAGCTGAAGAATGAAGCAGGAGTTATCTGAATCATGACGACGCTGCTTCTCGCCAAGCACGACAACAAGAGCCTCAACGAGGCCACCCGCAAGGCCCTGACCGCCGCCAAGGCGCTCGGCGCGCCTGTGCATATCCTGGTCGCCGGCACGGGCTGCAAGGCGGTTGCCGAGGCCGCAGCCAAGCTCGACGGCGTCGAGAAAGTGCTGCTGGCCGACGATGCTGCCTACGAGCACCGGCTTGCCGAACCGCTGTCTGCCCTCATCGTCTCGCTGGCCGGCCCCTACGACGCGATCGTCGCGCCGGGCACCACGACCGGCAAGAATGTGATGCCGCGCGTCGCTGCCCTGCTCGATGTGATGCAGATCTCGGAAATCACCAAGGTCGTCTCGCCCGACACCTTCGAACGTCCGATCTATGCCGGCAACGCGATCCAGACCGTGCAGAGCAGCGAGGCCAAGAAGGTGCTCACCGTGCGCGGCGCGTCCTTCGCGGCGACCGGCGACGGCAGCGCGACCGCGCCGATCGAAGCGGTTGCCGCTGCCGAGCACGCCGGCACCTCGAGCTTCAAGGGCGAGGAAGTCGCCAAGTCCGATCGTCCGGAGCTCGCGTCGGCCAAGATCATCATCTCGGGCGGCCGCGCGCTCGCCTCGGCCGAGAATTTCGGCAAGGTGATCGAACCCGTCGCCGACAAGCTCGGAGCCGCCATGGGCGCCTCGCGCGCCGCGGTGGATGCCGGCTATGCCCCGAATGACTGGCAGGTCGGCCAGACCGGCAAGGTCGTGGCGCCCGACCTCTATATCGCCGTCGGCATCTCGGGCGCGATCCAGCATCTCGCCGGCATGAAGGATTCGAAGGTCATCGTCGCCATCAACAAGGACGAGGAAGCCCCGATCTTCCAGATCGCCGATTACGGCCTCGTCGGTGACCTCTTCACCATCATGCCCGAGCTTGCGGCCGAACTCGCCAAGATCGGGCGCTGACCGATCGGCCGCTGACGCCAGCGGCACGAATGTGATATCCGGGCCGCTTGCTCTGGGCGGCCCGCGTCGCTTTCACGATGAAGGCGATCAGACGAAAGATGGATCAGGACATGTCGGACCAGGCGATCAAGACGATCGGCATCATTGGCGCGGGGCAGATGGGCAACGGCATTGCCCATGTCGCGGCCGTCGCTGGCTTCGACATCCGGCTGCACGACCTCGCCGAGGACCGCATCAAGGCCGCTCTGGCGACGATCGACGGCAATATGGCGCGTCAGGTCAGCAAAGGCGCCATGGATGACTCGCTACGGCGCGAAGCCATGGCCAAGATCGTCGCGACGCCGACCCTGGAAGGGCTTGGCGACTGCGACCTGATCATCGAGGCCGCGACCGAAAGCGAGGAGGTCAAGCGCAAGATCTTCACAGCCGTCTGCCCGCATATCAAGCCGGAGACGATGCTTGCGTCCAACACCTCGTCGATCTCGATCACCCGGCTTGCCGCGGCGACCGACCGGCCGGAGCGCTTCATCGGCATCCATTTCATGAACCCCGTGCCGCTGATGCAGCTCGTCGAGCTGATTCGCGGCATCGCCACCGACGACCATACCTTCGAGGCGGCCCGCAGCTTCATCAGCAAGCTGCACAAGACGGTGACGGTCTCGGAGGATTTCCCGGCCTTCATCGTCAACCGCATCCTGCTGCCGATGATCAACGAGGCGGTCTATACGCTCTATGAGGGCGTCGGCTCGGTCGAGGCGATCGACACCGCCATGAAGCTCGGCGCCAATCATCCGATGGGTCCGCTCCAGCTTGCCGACTTTATCGGCCTCGATACCTGCCTCTCCGTGATGCAGGTGCTCCATGATGGCTTGGCGGATTCGAAATATCGCCCCTGCCCGCTGCTGGTAAAATATGTCGAAGCCGGCTGGCTCGGCCGCAAGACCAAGCGCGGTTTCTACGATTATCGCGGGGAAAAGCCGGTCCCTACCCGCTGACCGGCATCCCGACCCGGGCATTAAGCCGGGTATCGCCCCAGAATTCGGAATGGATGGCGTCGGCCGGCTCAAGGCCGGCCACTATGACGCACATCAACTTCGCACTGCGGCATCTTCACATTCCTGTCGTCTCGCGYGTACATTGAGCTGTGAGCAGGATTCGTCCTGCTTCGATCAGCGGAGGTGCGACGGGTTTGACGGCGCATGTGATGCATCCGATGGCCTCTCCGGATGGCTGTCCGGCTCTGGTGCTCAATGCCGATTTTCGGCCGCTGAGCTACTACCCTCTCTCGCTCTGGAGCTGGCAGGACGCCATCAAGGCAGTCTTCATGGACCGGGTGAACATCGTCTCGGAATACGACACGATCGTGCACAGCCCGAGCTTCAACAWGAAGCTCCCGTCGGTCGTCTCGCTGAAGACCTATATCAAGCCGTCCCGCACCCCCGCCTTCACCCGCTTCAACGTCTTCCTGCGCGACCGCTTCTCCTGCCAGTACTGCGGCACGCGCGACGAACTCACCTTCGACCATGTCGTGCCGCGCTCGAAGGGCGGCCTGACGACCTGGGACAATGTGGTCGCGGCCTGCTCGCCCTGCAATCTGCGCAAGGGCGACAAGATGCCGACCGTCGTCGGCATGTTGCCTCTGCAAAGGCCCTTCGCGCCGACGGTCAACGACCTGCACCGCAACGGCAAGCTCTTCCCGCCGAACTACCTGCACGAAAGCTGGCTCGACTATCTCTACTGGGATTCCGAACTCGAACCCTGAGATGCTCGGTGCGGATTATCCGCCTTGTTTCGAGGCCTTGATCAGGCCCAGCAGGGCCAGGGCGGCAAGCCCCAGCGAAGCCAGAGCATTCCAGCCCGCCAGGGACAATCCGAGAAACCGCCACGCTGCTTCGCCACAGGACACCACACGCGTGGTCTGAAGCTGCTTCATGAAATCCTGGACGCCTGCGGCAGCCGCCGGGGCACCGCCGCCGCAATCATTCGGCCCGAGGAACCAGCCCCATTCCACACCGGAATGATAGGCGCCGAGCCCGGCGCTCCAGAGCATCAGCACGGCGAAGCCCGCGAGCACCGCCATTTGCAAGGCACGCGAACGAGCGACCACCAGCGCCGCGACGGCAAGCGCCATGGCGGCGTAATGCGGAATGCGCTGCTCGAGGCAGAGCTTGCAGGGCACGAGATGCCAGACGAGCTGCGACCACCATGCTCCGGCGATCAGGGCCGTCGAACCGAGACCGAGGAGCAGGATCAACCGCATCGGGCGCATCAGCATGTCGAGCCGGGAATCGCTGCCGGGCATTGCATCATACCGCCGGGAACAGATGTTTGAAGGCGAAGAAGCCGCCCACGATCCCAACGACCAGGACGATCATCGCCGTGGTGAAATGCTCGTCGAGAATGCGCCGGATCGGGCCGCCGAACCGATTGAGCAACCCGGCCAGAAGATAGAACCGGGCCCCGCGCGTGATGATCGAGAGCACGACAAACCAGAGCAGATCGTATCCGGCAAAGCCCGATGTGATCGTCACCAGCTTGTAGGGAATCGGCGTCAGCCCCTTCAGCAGGATGATCCAGGCACCATACTGCGCATAGGCCGCCCGAAAGGCCTCGACCCCGTCGCCATGGCCGTAGAGCTTGATGATCCACTGACCGAGCGAATCATAAAGCAACGCACCGATCGCGTAACCGAGCAGTCCCCCGAGCACCGAGGTCACTGTGCAGATCCCGGCATAGAACCAGGCTTTCTGGGGCCTGGCGAGCGCCATCGGCACCAGCATCACGTCGGGCGGAATCGGGAAGAAGGAACTTTCCGCGAAGGAGACGGCACCCAGCGCATAGGGTGCGCGCGGGCTGGCGGCGAGCGCCATGGTCCATTCATAGAGGCGTCGAAACATGCTCATGCACCGGTGCGCGCCGCCCGATGAGGGCCGACATGCGGCTGTTCAGTCCTCAGGAGCGGGCGATAGCCGTTCCGCGCGCCTGAGCGAGCAAAGACCATCTTCCGGCGAGCGTTGCCTACCCACCGGGCTGGCTTCGCTATCGAGGCTGTCTAGCCCCGATGGCGTCAGGCTGTCCATCATTCACAGCTCTGCACAATGCCTGCTCACGATCCGTTGACCGCGCGCGCGCCATCGCTATAGTCCGCCGGCCCGTTGAGGGCATGTACCGCGGTCGAAGGACCGGCGGCCTCATGCTTGGGCCCCTGTGGCGGAATTGGTAGACGCGCTCGACTCAAAATCGAGTTCCGCAAGGAGTGCTGGTTCGATCCCGGCCAGGGGCACCACATCGCCGTTCGCCAGCGTACGCTGGCGTGCGATGCTCTCTTAAAACACCCATGATTGCTTGGCTTTGCGTTCGTCGGCGTGCGTCCTCATGCGTTGACAGTCGCGAAAATTGTTGGCCCTCTGGAGCGCATAGGCCAACAGGCCGGATTTCTCGGGCCAACAAATGCCACTGACGGATGTAGCTATCAGAAGCGCCAAACCCCGCGAGAGCACCGTGAAGCTCTCGGATGGTGGCGGCTTGCAGTTGTGGATAGAGCCGCGTGGCGCAAAGCTCTGGCGCCTCGCATATCGTTTCGATGGGAAACAGAAGAAGCTCGCGATCGGCCCCTATCCGGCTGTGGATCTGCGCTCGGCCCGCGCCAAGCGGGAGGAGGCAAAGACGCTTCTCCGCGAAGGTAAAGACCCTGGCGCCATCAAGCGCCTGGAGAAGCTGACTGGCAAAGCCAACCGCGAAACAACCTTTGCGGTGGTCGCTACCGAGCTGGAGCAGCAGAAGAAAGCGAGCGGCAAGGCGCAGACGACTGTCGAGAAGTTTGCATGGCACATAAGCCTTGCGGCGCCCGACATCGGGAAGCGCCCAATTGCAGAAATCAGCGCCGCCGAGGTGCTGTCGGTCCTGCGCAAGGTCGAAGCACGTGGGCGGCTAGAGACGGCTCGACGGCTGCGCTCGATCATCGGCCAAGTTTTCCGTTATGCCATCGCGACACAGCGCGCGAAGGATGATCCGACCTTTGCGCTGCGAAGCGCGCTCACGCCGCCCATAGTCAAGAGCCAGGCTGCCCTGACCGAGAACAAGTCATTCGGTGCTCTACTGCGGGCGGTCGATGGTTATGAAGGTTCGCGCCTGACGACATACGCCCTTCAGCTCATGGCGCTCCTGTTTCCTCGTCCGGGTGAGTTGAGGCTCGCTGAGTGGTCGGAGTTCGATTTTACCCGGGCAGTTTGGACGGTTCCAGCGGGGCGAATGAAGATGAGGCGCCCTCATGTCATTCCCCTTCCTACACAAGCCCTGGCTGTCCTAACTGAGGCGCGCCGGATATCGGGCAACGGCATCTTTGTGTTTCCGTCGATCCGATCGGTCGATAGGGCGATGTCGGAGAACACATTGAATGCTGCCCTGCGGCGGTTGGGTTACTCGAAGGACGAGCACACGGCGCACGGTTTTCGAGCGTCGGCCTCCACACTCCTAAACGAAAGCGGGCTCTGGTCAGCCGATGCCGTCGAGCGCGCGCTCGCGCATGAGGAAGTGGACAAGAGCCGACGCGCCTATGCGCGCGGCCAATATTGGGACGAGCGGGTCCGCATGGCCCAATGGTGGGCGGACCACGTCGATGCTCTTCGGGGCGTCGGCCAAATCCATCGCCTCCATCGCGCCTAGCGAGCTACGCGTCTGAGGGCGGGTGGAAAATAGCGATAGCGAACAAAACAAGTACATTATTGCTGGGGAGCAGGTTTCGTGCGAACGTCAGCAAGTTCACAGGCATAACCTCAGGTGACGTAGCTATGCAATTTAAAAGGCTACTCAGTATCGACCAGACCCAGGATTACTTGGGCTTGGGCAAGACGCGCATCTATCAGCTTATCGCTCAGCACCAATTGCAGGTGATAAAGGCCGGTCGACGCACGCTTGTCTCTCAGGCAGAGCTAGAGCGTTATGTTTCGACACTCCCGCGCGCTGGCCGCTCCGATGATGAAAGCGGGAGCAGCCAGCCCAAAAAATGAAAAGCTCGGCTAAGCGCGCCAACGCCTAGCCGAGCCGAATTTGAAAACCTCCCCCAAAGGAAATTTTCAGATGGAAAGCTACACCTCGCGGCCCTTGCGCCGCAAGAGCGCTACCGGCATGAGCGCACCTGCGTCCCGGCAAGATCGCACCGACGCCGATGATGTCGCCAGGGCGCAGGGCATCAGCATCGGCATCCTGGCCCTCGAGCTGGGGCGCCTGTCGCTCTCGTCTGAGGGAGGCGACACCGCATGAGCCGCCGGTCCCGGCCTTCGATCCAGGAACCATTCGTCATGCTCGCTCAGAGCCTTTTGGCTTCGCCAGCATGGCGGGAGGTTTCATCCGACGCTCGCCTCGTCCTCGATCGGCTGATGCTCGAGCATATGGCTCACGGCGGGCACACTGCCGACAAGCTGAAGTGCACCTACGCGAATTTTTGCGAGCATGGCATCCGTGGCCGCTCGATCGCGCCCGCCATCCGCGAATGCGAAGCGGTGGGGCTGCTGATCACCACAGAGAAGGGCCGCCATTCGATCTCGACATTGCGCCGGCCTTCGACCTATCGGCTCACCTTCCTCAAGGGGCGTTGGTCAGATGGACGGCAGATGGACCCGACCGATGAGTGGCGCACGGTCAAAACCTGCGAGGAGGCCCGTCGTTTAATAGCGGCGGGTAGAGACCAAAAATCGGCCGCCCATGTTCGTAGGGCACTTGCCGCAGTAAGAGGGCCACCGCCACCGCGACCGGGAGGGCCGACCACTACGGCGTGAGGCCAAAAATCAGGCCAAGCGGCTCTTGCGAGGAGGCACCCAAGGGCCGCCCGCTGCTGGAAGCCGGGCCAGGGACAGGACAGGGCAGTTTCAGGGTGGCTCTGGTGTTCTCTTAATACGCCCCTTAGACCGAAATATATACAGTAGGGGCACGGGCGCCCCTAGCGCAGTAGGGGCACGGGCGCCCCTAGCGAATGACCTCGGTTAGGGGCAGATCCGCCCCTTATGTAGGGGCAAATACGCCGCTGGCTTTTACAGTTCAAATGGCGATGGAGACGGCCTGCCGGCCTTGTTGCCCACGAACTGACGTGATGCAGGGCAACAGCGCGAGGGCGTCCGTCCCCGTGTACGGCTACGGAAATGGCTGCGCAGGGCGTTCTGGAAGCCGACCTCCCTTAATCGCCATCAAAGGCGGGGAAAGCTGCATGACCGCCCGCACGGCCTCCAACCTCCTCGCCGTGCACGGCACACTCTGCCTCGGCGGCTGGGCATATGGAGGCCCGACAGTTCTCCTCCCCATCGGCCTCCTGGTCATTGCGGTCACCGTCGCGATGTTCCGCATCTGCAAACTGGATGAAGGTGAGTAATGGTGAACCGTCGAGACATCCAGGACACCCGAGCCTCCCGTCCAACTGGCGGCCCTTGATGCCGCGGGTAAGGCGCTGCAGGGGATGCAGGCCGGCGTCGATCGGCAGGTGGATGACCTCCGGCAGGAGCGCGACGGATGGCGCTCGCAGGCTGAGACGGCGACGAGGCTTCTCACGGATCAGCGGCCCGCAAGGTCCTGGTGGAAGCGGTTGGCGGGATAGGACGGGCCCCTGCACGGATCAACTTAGTGTCCCTGACGACACCAAGTTCTCCTCGGCATCGCGGACGAGGCGAGCCTCGTGGATGGCATGAGCGGTGAGGCCGATGTCCTTGTGGCGACCAGCCCCCACGCTTCGGCCATGCTAATCTCGGCTGTTGAGAGGGAGGATACGATGCAGATCGACCCGAAAGTGCTTGATTGAGGGCCTGAAAGAGGGCCTGCAGGACGACATCTATGATTTGGCCTATGCGCTGATGAAGGCGATCGACCCTGATAAGGAGGGCGAGCAGCTTCCTGTCGAGACTGAGGCGGCTATTGAGGGGGTACTCGCCCGGTTTTTTGGGCTTCTAAGTATCTCATGACGCTTTCGACCCATTGCGGGCTGGCCTCCTGGCGCACGTTGCTCATCATGAAGGACTTGCGGTCGCCGCCACCGTTCCCGATCGGGATGCCTGCCTCGCGGCGGGCGTTGTAAAAGTCTGACCACATCAGATCCTGAGGCCCGGCTACTCTCACCGATTGAGATGAGGAGATGGTGCAAGGACGAACAAGCCTGAGATGTCTGCCGGGATCGGCGAGCGGTCTGCGGATTATGACCCGAGCATCGAGGCCCTGATGGAGCATGTCTATGAGTTTGCCGGGGAGGCTGACGCCGAGCACGTCGCCCTGGGCAATTGGGTTCAGCCTGAGATAGAGCCTCAATTCACTGTGATCCGAACCGCCTTGCGCGCAATTCTCGATATCGCATCACGCGGTCGATAAGGTGCGGATTCCGATTGAAGCGGGCGGGGTATTCCGAAGCGAAGCCGGCAGGGCATTCCGATTTGAAGCCGGCATGTGATTCCGAGATGAAGCCGGCACCCTGAAGGGGGTGTTGGAGGCCTGGGTCAGCCACTCTGGCAGACGTTTTCCGTATCGACCGAGACGGAGACCGTGATGCCTGCGAAGAGGAAGCTGACCATGAGRCAACTGCGGCAGATGCTGCGTTTGGCTGAGGAAGATYTGAGCCCCGGCGAGATCGGGCGTCGTCTTGGTGTGGCGCGCAGTACCGTGCAGGGGAACYTGGCRCGAGCCCGGGAAGCCGGCCTGTCCTGGCCGCTGCCGGCGGAGCTGAGCGATGATGCGCTGGCAGGCCGGTTGTTCGCGCGATCCGGTGCTCTTTCGGGGGCGCGTCGCCGCCCCGAGCCGAACTGGGGCGACCTCGTCGTCGAGCTGAAGAAGCCCGGCGTGACGATGGCGATCCTGTGGGAGGAGTATCGCGGCGTCCATCCGCAGGGCTACGGCTATAGCCGTTTCTGTGACCTCCTGCGCGGCTTCCAGCGTCGGCTGTCGCCGACCATGCGTCAGGAGCACGTCGCCGGCGACAAGGTCTTCGTCGATTATTCCGGCAAGAAKCTCGGCATCGTCGATGCCCGGACCGGCGTCATCCGGGAGGCCGAGATTTTCGTCGGCGTGCTTGGCGCCTCGAACTTCACCTTCGCCGAGGCAAGTTGGACCCAGGCCCTGCCGGACTGGATCGGCTCGCATGTGCGGATGTTSCGGTTTTTCGGCGGCGTCCCCCGCCTGATCGTGCCGGACAACCTGAAGGCCGGCGTCAACAAGGCTTCGTTCTACGATCCGGATCTCAACCGCAGCTACGGCATGATGGCCTCGCATTACGGCGTCGGCGTACTGCCGGCCCGCGTCCGCAAACCGCGCGACAAGGCGAAGGTCGAGAACGGGGTCCGCTTCGCGCAAAGCGCCATCCTTGGACGCTTGCGCAACCAGACCTTCTTCTCGCTGGCCGAGGCCAATGCCGCGATCCGCGACGCCGTCGACCGGATCAACGACCATGTCATCCGGCGCCTTGGCGTCACCCGCCGCCATCTGTTCGAGACCGTCGAGCGGCCGGCCCTGGCGGTACTGCCCGAGGATTACGAGTTCGCCGAGTGGCGCCTGGCCCGCGCCGGCGTCGATTACCACGTCGAGTATGACGGCTATTTCTACTCCGTCCCCCACGGCCTGATCCGCGAACAGGTCGATCTGCGGGCCACCAGCCGGACGATCGAGGTCTTCCATCGCGGCCAGCGCGTCGCCGCTCACCAGCGCCGCTATGGCGGACGCCGGCACGGTACCAACCCCGATCACATGCCGAGCTCTCACCGGCGCTACGCCGACTGGAGCCCTGAACGGCTTCGGCGCTGGGCGGCGACGGTGGGCCCGAGCACGGAGGGCCTGGTCATTGCCATCCTGGCCAACCGCCCGCATCCCGAACACGGCTTCAGAACCTGCCTCGGCGTACTGCGCCTGTTCCGCGACCTCAAGCCGTCCCAGGCCGAAGCCGTCTCCGCGCGCGCCCTCGAGATCGGCGCTTTCGCCTACCGCGCGGTTGCCGCCATCGCCGCCAGACAAGCCGCGGCACCAGCCAGGACCTCCACCGAACCCGCCGCCATCATCGAGCACAGCAATCTGCGCGGCCCCGGCTACTTCCACTGACACCAGGAGACATCATCATGTTGATCCATCCCACCATGACCTTGCTCGCCGGGCTCGGACTGCACGGCATGGCCAAGAGCTTCCAGGAGCTCCAGGCCCAGCCCGAAAGCCGCGCCCTCGAACATGCCGACTGGCTCGCCCTCCTGCTCGAACGCGAGAGCACCGCGCGCAGCCAAAAACGCTTCGAGAACCGCGCACGCACCGCCAGGCTGCGCCACAACGCCAGCATCGAGGATGTTGACTTCAAGGCGTCGCGCGGCCTCGACCGCGGGCTCTTCCTCAGCCTCGCCGGCGGCGACTGGATCCGTCAGCATCGCAGCTTGCTGATCACCGGGCCGGCCGGCGTCGGCAAGAGCTGGCTCGCCTGCGCCCTCGGGCAAAAGGCCTGCCGCGACGATGTCTCGGTCGCCTACCATCGCGCCCCGAGGCTCTTCACCACCCTGGCCCAGGCCCGTGACGAGGGCCGCTACGCCCGCCTGCTCAAGGCGCTCGCCAGGGTCGAACTCCTGATCATCGACGACTGGGGGCCGGAAAAACTCGACGATACCCAGCGACGCGATCTCCTCGAACTCACCGAGGATSGTTACGAGCGCCGCGCCACCATCATCACCAGCCAGATCCCCGTGGACCGCTGGTACGAGATTATCGGGAATCCCACGATCGCCGACGCCGTCATGGATCGTATTGCCCACAATGCCTACCGCATCGAACTCGCCGGCGAGAGCATGCGAAAACGCCAGTCGCAGAGCCCTCCAGCCACGATCGCTTGACCGTCAAATCCATCCACGACAATCATCACGAACGACCCAGGCAAATCACCTCGCACCTGCCGGCTTCAAATCGGAATGGGGTGCCGGAATGAAATCGGAACAGGGTGCCGAATTCATATCGGAATTGCCCGCCGAATTCGTCGGAATCCGCAATAAGGCGCTGGTCGAGGTTCCGCACGACGGTCGCGGCTGCGACGCGGCCATTCAGGGCTAGCTGGCAATGCCCAACCGATCAATGGCGCTCGACCAGGTCGGATCAACCTTAGCCAGGCCACATCACGTGGCCGTGGGTGTAGTCAGCGTGACTTGCTGTATTCCTGCCAAGCAACCAGAAATTCGCTCTCGAGCTCTTGATTGAATGTGGCTAGCGCTTTGGCTACGTCATGCCAGTCGGCGTCGTCGAGGCACAGTTCGTAGTTGTCCGTGAAATTGGCGACGGCTTCGTAAATTTCACTGCCGCTGCGCAGGCCTTTATTGGCTGGAAGATCGCGAGATACCCCACATTCTTGGAGCTTTTCTTTCGCGCTGCACGTAAATGTGCCTTTTTTGGTCTTATTTAGCCATATCCTTGTCGACCAAAATCCAAGAACATTGCCCTGAGTGATATTCAATATCTCAATTTTACTTTCCACAAACTTCTCCAATTTGCTCACGATATCAATTCCCGGCCCGGCCGCGTCTTTCACGGGCAAGCGAAAAATTCGCGAACAGCGCTGAGAACAATAAGACTACCCCGCCGAATGCGAAGCCGAAGGCGGCGATGAACATTAGGCCGCGCTTCGGGCCTTCGGCCCCAGCAATGAATGCTATCAAGGCGCATCCCAACAAGACGGTGCCTATCAACAAGCACACCAGCCGCCGTGCCTTCGACATAGGCTTAGGCGCATCCGGGTCGTTGTAGATGATCGGGCCGTCGGGGTCGTTGTCGTTGAGAAAGCGGGGTTCGGGGACTTTCATAGGCCGGGACCATGCGTGGCCGGCGCTCGCGGGTCGATATTAACCGCGGCCAATCCCTTGTCATTCTCAGCCAGGCTCTGCCTGGAAGCAGCTGAGGCGCCCTCCGGCTGTCGCTATGGGCGGGATGTGCGCTTTGCTTCAAGCCGCGCCAGGAGCCGGCACAGGCGGGAATTGAGCGTCGCCTCTATGGTCTCGATCCGCTCCCATCGCCAGCGCGAGCCGCCCGTGCGCCTCATCATGCAGCACTGAGGCGTTACGGATAGCCGAAATCCGGCCCTCTTGGCGTTGTTACAGATAAGCAACTTAATGCCCAGCAGGTTTTTCAATTATCTGTAACGCCAAGAACTCTTCGTCGCTATTTTGTTACAGATATCCGTAGCAACGCGCACGTCGGTCTCCTCCTACCCGTAACAACGAGCATCAGGGCTGCAGAACGGCCAGCACAAACAGAGAACGCTGACACTGCTAGTGCTAAAGCAGCGATTGTCCGTCGGATCGGTATTCGGGTAGCTGTAACCATGAAGCCCCCGGTTTTTTCTCTCCAGCCCGGCCATTGCACGCGCTGCTCGGTGGCGTTCCCGGCGGACGCCGCCCCCTTTATCGTCTCAGAAACGGTCGCCAGGGACTACCTCGATCCGTCTATCCCCCGCATCGGATGGATTGCGACGGTGAAAGCGTCCGTCCCCGTCTGCGACGCGTGCCTTACCAGTTGGGAACGCACCTGGTGCACGGCAGAGATGGTCTGCGAAGGATGCGGCGATCGCATGTTCGTTCCCCCTCGGGACAAGAGGGCGACCTGTTCCACTGCCTGTTGGCAACGCGCCCGGCGGGCGCGGATACAGCGCGAACGTCCTCCCCTGAAATGCAACGTGTGTGCGACGTTCTTCTTCCCAAAGCGTCGTGCCGACGCGAAGTACTGCTCCAATCTCTGCCGCCAGCTCGCCTACCGGCTGCGGCTCGGGTGACGAGGGCGRCAAGGCCAACTCTGCGGTTGATCAGCGTCGAGTGGACGTACCCGTCAGGATGCCCGGATCAGTGAGCATCTGCAGGATCTTGATCGTAGCGGCTGTTGATGCAGCCGGCGTTGAGGACGTCGCGAGGGAAGTTYGGCTGAACCCGTTAACAAGGAGGCCCTTGTATGGGTGTAATGCGCTTCATCATGCAGCACTGGCAGGAGCGCCAGCGGCAAGTCGATATCGAAGTWCTCTGGCCGGCATGTCTGCGTAACTCGCGCGACATTGACTGTGCCCGGCGTGCCTTCACGATCCACGCTCTGAACGACCCGGCATGGGCGGTGCTCGGCACCGTCGAGATCCTGCGCCAGGTCGCCCTGCTCCCGCCACCCGAGGATGCCCCGTGAAATGTGTTCGATCCGAGGCTCCCATGCCATCGAGCGGTAGAGGGCGATCTCAGTGAGCCGTCCGTCGCGGCGTTTCAGCAGCCCCGCTGAGGTCTGGCTTTCATCATGGTTGGTTTATCCGGTTCTACTGAAATTAATTGCACATAAGCGTGGGAAAAAACCCCGTAGCCACCAGCTCGGGAGCCATGGCGCTACGGGGTCTTCTGCACCCGGCCAACCCTGGGGAGGCCAACGCCGGGGAGCCATGGATCAGTGTAGGCCTATCTGCTGTTGCGGCTCCTGCCGTCGAAGCGTGTCAGGGAGAGGTCGTGCAGTGCCGAATGGTGATCCCGGTAGGTAGCCTGGTCAAGATGAGACAGGATTAGCCCTTCATACCCGCTCGGATGGACCTTTCCGGCCTTGATGCGGGCAGTAATGCTGTCGGCGTATTCGGCCCCCCTGCCCCGGCAACGCTGGTCGTGCTCGGTCATGCCTTGTCCCTCCGGAAGAAGCGCGTGGCTGCGTCCGTCCGTGACGGCAACGACGAGGCCAAGGCTTTCCGTCGCCGAGAGGCTGGTCGGCGGCAGATGGGCGACCGCCGCGGCCCTGACCTCAATCAAGCGCCTGCGCCATCCTGGCGGCGCGGGCCTCGATGGCGTCATGTGCCTTGCGCATCGCCTCGAGGGCGGCCTCGGCCAACTCGGCGCGCTGCTCCAGAGAGGCGACCGCGTCCATTACCATGACCTGGGTGTCAACGAGGATGCCTGCGAGGTCGTTGATGTGCGCCTTCGCGGCCTCCACGGCAGCGGGCGTGGCTGGCGAGTTGGACAGTTCCACCGCTGGCGCGGACATGCGAGCGAGGGCTTCGGCAGCCTCGGAGAGGAGGCAACCGTGGCCCCATCGGAGCGTGAGGCAAGTTGGAGCAGTCGCTCCGGGAGATCAGCCTTGGTCGCCAGGATTGAACGAACCCGCTGACGCGGGAAAGCTGCGGGGTTTGTGACGGGAGGCTCCTGCTGGGAGGGTTTGGGTGTTGAAGCCACCCAGCCCAGCAGGAGCTCCCGATGACCGAAGCCAAGCCGATGAGCGCCCTTCGTCGCCGCATGATCGACGACATGACGCTTCGCAACCTGTCGCCGGCCACGCAGCGATCGTATCTGCACGCGGTGACGAAGTTCAGCCGTCATTTCGGCTGCCCGCCGGACCGGCTCGGGCTTGAGGATGTGCGCTCGTTCCAGGTGCATCTGGTCTCGCAGGGGATATCCTGGCCGGCGCTGAACCAGACGGTGTGCGCGTTGCGGTTCTTCTACGGCGTGACGCTGGACCGCGCCGAGATCCCCGAGCGGATCGTCTATGCGCGCACGCCGCGCAAGCTGCCGTCGATCCTGAGCGCCGATGAGGTCGTGCGCTTTCTGGAGGCGGTCCCGTCGCTGAAGACGCGGGTGGCGCTGACCACGGCCTATGCCGCGGGCTTGCGCGCCTCGGAGGCGGTGAGCCTGAAGGTGGCCGATATCGACAGCAGCCGGATGGTGCTGCAGGTCCGGCATGGCAAGGGCGCCAGGGACCGCACCGTGATGCTGTCGGCGGCGCTGCTGGCCATCCTGCGCAGCTACTGGCGCTTGGCGCGCCCGGCGCCATGGCTGTTCCCGGGCCGCAGCCCGGACAAGCCGATCGATGTCCAGGTGCTGCACGCCGCCTGCCGCTCGGCGGCGAAGGCGGCAGGGCTGACCAAGCGGGTCAGCGTCCACACGCTGCGCCACAGCTTCGCCACCCATCTTCTGGAGAGCGGAACCGATATCCGGATCATCCAGGTGCTGCTGGGCCATAGCAATCTGTCGACGACGGCGCGCTACACCCATGTGGCGACCTCGACGATCGCCAGGACGCAAAGCCCGCTGGACCGTCTCGACCTGGCCGTGACGCCGCCTGCCTGAGCGGCGGCCATGGCAGCCGATCTGGAGGTGGCGGATATCTTCCGCCGCCATGGAGCCGCCTACCGCCAGGAACGGCGTGGCCATCTCRGCCGCGTCGAGACGCGGGTCATGCGCGCCATCGAGCTGTGCCGGACGGCGGCGCTCGGCGGTCATCTCGAAGCCTGTGGCGACTGCAGCCATCGGCGCATCGCCTACAACAGCTGCCGCAACCGGCACTGCCCGAAGTGCCAGGGAGCGGCCCGGGAAGCCTGGCTCGCCGCGCGCGTGAAGGACCTTCTGCCCACGCCTTACTTCCATGTCGTGTTCACCGTGCCGGCCGCGATCGGGGCGATCGCCTTTCAGAACAAGGCCCTCGTCTATGGCATTCTGTTCGAGGCGGCGCTCTGGACCTTGAAGACCATCGCCGCCGATCCGCGGCATCTGGGCGGCGAGATCGGCGGAATCGCCATCCTGCACAGCTGGGGGCAGACCCTCTCCCATCATCCCCATATCCACTGCCTCGTTCCAGGCGGCGCATGGGCGCCGGACGGGCGATGGATCGCCTGCCGGCCGAGCTTCTTCCTGCCCATCCATGTTCTCTCGCGTCTGTTCCGTCGCCGCTTCCTCGAACGGCTTGCCCAGRCGCATGAGGCAGGCGAGCTCGCCTTCTTCGGCGACCTGGCCGCGCTCAATGGGTCCAAGGCGTTCGCSAGCGCGCTGGCCGGGCAGCGCAGGGTCAACTGGATCGTCTACGCCAAGCCGCCCTTCGGCTCGCCGGAGCATGTGCTGGCCTACCTTGGGCGGTACACTCATCGTGTCGCCATCGCCAACAACCGCCTGGTCGCCGCRGATGATGACGGCGTCGCCTTCCGCTGGCGCGACTATCGCCATGGCAACGCCGCCCGGACCATGAGGCTCGATCCCGCCGAGTTCATCCGCCGCTTCCTGCTGCACGCACTGCCCGACGGCTTCCACCGCATCCGCCACTTCGGCTTCCTCGCCAACGGCCACAGGCGCTCCAGGCTTGTCTTCATCCGCCAGGCCATCGCCGCAACCGCCAGCAGGCGCACCAGCGACCATGACGCCARCATCCAGGGGGCCGCCCGTCCATCGCGCCCGGCCTTCGATCCGGCGCTTTGCCCGTGCTGCGGCGGCGCCATGCGCGTCATCGCGACCCTCCCGCGCTGCCGGCCTTGCCCGGATACGTCATGACCAGAGGCCATCGGCATCGCAGWCCCGATCCTGTTGCCCTGCACRCCACTGCGTCGCGGCGAGCAATGCCCTGCGCCCGGCTCTGTCCCACAGCCATCAGGCGGATCATCGACGCTCCCGTCGCGCCCGCGCCCCCATGGCTCCCGGCCGCGCACTGCTCTGCCGCCGGCAGCGTCCGTCAGCCCGCTCCCATCAGGACTGCGATCGGTCCTGTCGGAGGCCCCTTGAGCAGCGGCCCCAAGGCACAAAACCCATAGGCCCTCGCGCCGGCGGCTTCGTTCAATCCGGCTTCAATGAGGTCGCGCGCCGCGCCTCGCTCCACGATCAGTGCCGCGCGACCTCACAGAACCCTCCAGATTCCCATGGGCGGTGATGCGTGATTCAAGGCTGTCTTTTGGAGGCAGCCATGGGTGTTCTGGACCGCCTGATTCTTCGGGACGATCAATGAGAGCGGATATCGCTCCATATCATCGGCGACGAGAGGACGCGCGGTTCGACTGGTCGCGACAATCGGATGTTCGTGGAAGCGGTCTTGTGGATCGTGCGAACGGGCTCGCCCTGGCGCGATCTGCCGGAGGTTTTCGGCGACTGGAACAGCGTATTCCGCCGCTTCAGCCGCTGGAGCCACAAGGGTGTCTGGTGGCGCATCTTCGCGGCGATGTCGGATGATCCGGACTTCGAGTATCTGATCGTCGATTCCACGATCATCCGCGCTCACCAGCACGCGTCGGGCGCTAAAAAGGGGGGCCTCAAGATCAGGCCCTTGGCCGTTCCCGCGGCGGCCTGAGCACCAAGATCCATATGGCCGTCAGAGGCCTGGGCTGCCCAGTGCGCTTCGTCCTGACCGCCGGCCAACGCGGTGATTGTCCGCAGGCTCACGCTCTGATCGAAGGATTGCCCGCAAAGCTCGTCATGGCCGACGCGGCAGGCTGGCGCTGCCACCCTCACAACTCCGGTGCGACACGGCCAAGTGCTCGCGCCTGTCCGACAGGATTGCGAGCGGACGCGACGAGTGTGAGTGAGAGGGCACGAGCTGGCCGATGATTGGAGGGCGCGACCGAACTCGCTGGTTCACTCCGGAGACTGCTTCGGCACGCTCCCAGGTGGGAGGACTGGGGTGGTCCCGGTGTCGGGGGCAGGTTTTTCGATCTCCTCGTCTCCGGATTTCGGCGGGGTGAGTAGGCCCTCGCAGCGCTCGAGATTGGGCGCGGGAGCGTTGCTGTCGGGTTCGCCCCGAGCGACGCCCCTGTTGTCATTTGAATCAGGATGGCTGTCCGGCCGTACCTGACATGGAGCCGAAGAGCTGGAGTTTGGGGCTCGATCCGGCATCTGGGCCATTGCGGGGAGGAGGGCCAGCATCTGCAACAGCAGTGCTGCCCTGATGACGGGCGCCCGCGAGGAGCCTGTTACGGGGCTGAAAGGTCGTGGCAGCCAACTCCAGCGGATTCAATTCGCTGCTGGCGAGGACCTGGCCGTCGACGCACTGTTCTTCCACTCCAAGGGGCAGGCGCGCCTCGAATTGGCGCGTGAGCTCGGCCTGGAGGCCGACCGCCGAAAGCCGTTGAAGACGGCGGGCTACGGCAAGACACGCATTCGGGGCCTTTATGTCGCCGGCGATGCCTCCGACCATGTGCAGTTCGCGATCGTGGCCGCGGGTGAGGGGGCGGCGGCCGCCTTCGCCATCAATACCGAGTTGCTCAAGGAAGATATCGCGGGTTCGCCCCGGCGCCGCCAAGCCGCTGCAGCGGACATGGCTTGCCAGGCCTGAAAACGGGTTTCTGCAAGGACCTGGATGCTCCCGATCTCGGTCGTGCCGCGAGCGTCAGTATCGCTGATCGCCGGTATGTGTGATCTCCCGTTGCTCGGAAACGACGATACCGCGGCAGAGCGCGACGAGCTCTGGATCGGTCAGCGTGGCCTGCTCGCACATAAGGATCGCGCCGGAATGAGGCGGGATCATCGAGCGCAGGAATTCGGCATTGCCGAGGCTATCTCGGCGAGAAGACTACGAAGCCCTGAATGAGGTCCCACTTCGCCAGATGAAAGATGGCGATTATCTACCGCCCACATATCAAGACTGGCTGACGCGGGCAGTAGCCCAGGCGATGGATCTGCTGGCCAGCGGTTGTTCGGCCCAGATCGTCAACCTGAGAATTGAAGACTACTTCGATTGGCTACACCAGCATTGCCTGCCCGATACGGCAGAGGCGCGGGCCCAATATCTCTCACATGTCGCCCACGAGGTCGGCTGTGAAGTGGAAAATATGTGCTGGCCGTGGCCGGTAAGGCCCAATGCAGCAGCGTAACGCTGAATGATCGAAGCGGAACGGGAGAAAATCACAAAATGATGCTGTCGGAAAATCTCAATTTCACCGTGACGAAGCTGAAGCAGATGATCATCAGTGGCGACGCCGGTGAGGGCGCGGTGGTTTACCTCGAAACAGATACAGAGACTACACTTGAACTTCTGATAGGTCCCGATGTCTTGGCCGCTTTAGAGGTGGTTCTCGTCAAAGCCGCCGCCGTTCACGCGAAGCATCACCCCGTTCAGTGAGCTCCTGATCCGTGCCGAGCGCTGAGACGCTGTCCGCCTATTGTTCGGCAAGTCGGCAAAACCTTTGAGATGTCTTCTAGCTGAGCGGAGATAAAGGCGCGGGCGAATCGTTCGCTCGGGAACCGGACCACCAACCCCGAATCATCGGCCCGATTGGGAACGACTTCATAGGGAATCTCCCACTCGTTCAGCCATCGGTCCATTCGCTCGAGTTGAGACAAAAAGTGGTGCCCCTTCAATGGAACCAGGACGTGATAGATCCAGCTCGCCTTCCCCTGCGCCCGGCTCACTAAAATGCCACGAGGTGAAACGTCGATCATTCGTCCCCCCAATTAACAGTCGTTACCGGGGCATCCGCAGCTATCCTACTCCCGCCAAGAATCGACTAGGGCGTGTTGCCAGATTTGAGTTCAGCGGGCGACGATACAGATGATCGCAGACCGCCGAGCCTCGCGCATTAACATTGTTAAATGTCTTCGCGCTGCCCGGTCCGCACTGTCGTCGCGAGCCGGAGGCCCGCACGCCTAGTCCATCGCGCCGGCAAGTCCGTCCAAACGGATGATGGTCGATGATTGAGAAACCTTTTCGCGGCTCTCACGTTGCAAGCCATCGGTCGCCAGCGCTCCCCGACCGAGGGAAGAGAGGTTTGATCTATGATCTCTGATCCGACACTTAGGAAAGCGACGGCTGTTCAGCAGGACGAACGATCCGACACGCGCGACAGCCAATCTCGCAGCGCCCTGGCTCTGAGCATGCTCGACCGCGTGGGTTGCGGCTATATCTTCCTCAAGGACCGCCGAACGATCGTCGAGGCTAACGCCACGGCCCGGCTTATCCTTGGCCGCGAGGCGCGCTCGGTTCATGATCTCGACCAGCTAACGTGCGCCTTCAAGCGATTGCTGGCGCGCGCGCCGAACCGCCCGGCACTTGGCCCACTAGCCTGGATCGTAATCTGGAATCAATACGACTCCCCTTTCGTTCTCAATCAGTCCACGGGCGACGTGCCAGACGGCACGAGCGTGGTCATGTTGCTCGATCTTGATGCACATCTCGAGCCCAGTCCCTTCATGCTTCGGCGCATGTTTGGACTGACCATGGCCGAGACTCGCCTTGCGCTGAAAATGGCGCGGGGCGAGGTGCCGTTGGATGTTGCCCGCAGCTCGCACCTCAGCCGATCCACCGTTCGCTCACAACTCTCCGCGCTCTTCGCTAAAACCCAGACGAAGCGCCAAGCGGAACTAGTCACATTGCTGACCCGGATCGCCGTCTTGCCGTGAGGACCGCCAGGCTTCTGGCTCGGGAAAAGTACTCCGCGCGCCCGCCTAAACGCAAAAAGCCCCCCTTTCGGAGCGACGGGCTAAGTTCAGGGAGGAAAGCCTGGAGGCAGCCGGTTCCACCGGTCAGGCGATCTGCGGCGGTCAGCCGCTCGAATTCAGAGGCGATGGGAACGTTGGCCGCCGTCGCGACAGCGCCGCACCCCGCGGATTACTCCATCGCCGACGGCCATGCCGCCGGGCGCAGGCTAAAGGCCCGCTGCCCCTTTCGGAGCAGCGGGGTCGAAACATACGGAGCAAGGGGCCCTCCGAAGAATTTCAGTCCGAGATCCGGCACGGGAAAACCAGCACACCAATGGCCGCTTTACGGCGGCGACTGTCCCGATCTCGGCACCAAGGCTTGGGTGGATTGCTCGCAGAGGGCCAAGGGAAGCGCTGGTGTCTGCGATTTTAGTGTTTCGGCTCAGCGATCAGATCGAGCGCAGTAAGCAACGCTGACTGAAGCGCGGCGTGCAGTAGAACATCTGGGCTCGATTTGCCGAACTCACAGTGGCGGTGCTTCACCGTTCCATCGGCCATGACGGCGGCTACGTGGACGCGTCCAATAGGGTTGCCGTCTTCATCAGGCTCAACCCCGGTCACGCCCGTCAGAGCGATGGCCAAGTCAGCACCGCTGCGCTCAATGGCGTTCACGGCCATCGCGCGAGCAATCGCTTCAGAAACCGCGCCAAATTCCGCAAGCAATTCCGGGTTGATCCCCAGCAGTCGCTCTTTCGCGAACTTGCGATAGACGACAAATCCACCGGTGAGCGAGTTCGCGGCGCCCTGCACGGAAGACAGAAGGTGCGCCAGCGAGCCTGCAGAGCAGGATTCAGCTGTAACGACCGTTTGGCCTCGGGCAGAGAGCTGCGAAATGAGAAGCTCAGCCAGAGCAGATGCGGGCGGAACTGACGAAGTTGGAAGTTCGTGCAAGAGGTCAAGTGACATTTCGATGCCTCGCCTCAATTCGGCCCGTGCGATGGCTGTTATCGTACTCCGAAAAGCGCGCCGTCCTTAGCCGCCAAATGCCAACCGGGTGGAGAAGAACAGCACCCTGAAAAACACTCGAATCCAGTTCCAGACTCGGAGGGTGCGTTATTCCGGCTTAAGGTTCTCGGCACAGGTTTTTCCCGAGCGTTGATCCGCGACCAGAGCTCGTAAGCGATTTTCTGTCCGTCGCGCAGCTCGCAATCCCGCACGCCCTAAGGCGCTGATATGAACGAACACATCGTGCCCGCCGTCATCAGGCTGGATAAAACCAAATCCCTTGGTGGCATTTGAACCACTTCACCGTTCCCGTCGCCATTGCGGTCCTCCGCAACCCTGAGCCCAAAAAGGGCCCGCGGCGGCCTCCACAGCGGGCCCCGTCAGGGGCATGAGCAGTCTGGCGGAGGAACGCGCATGGAAATGCAGGGATCCGCAAAAACGTAAAAAGGGCCACACGCTTTCTGTCGAACGGCGCGCAATGTTGCCCCCCGATCGGCGTCCAATATTGGCTCTGACTCACTTTTGATGGAATTCTGGATTCGGTTGGCGTTGATTTCACATGAGGAATCAATGCCATGCGCCAAGCCCTCCGGCCGTCGACCCTGGTTCCACGCAGCTTCGTTGTGAAC
>NZ_JBFTRC010000052.1:0-29578 GCF_056399325.1 Allobosea sp. 01N443 | reverse complement strand
GTTCCAGGCGCTGGCCTTCAAGGCGCTGAACGGCATCCGGCGATTGCAGGTCTATGATATCGATCCGGCTGCGACCGCGAAATTCAGGGCCAATCTCGCGGGGCACGGGCTTGAGATCGAGGTAGCGAGCAGCGCCGAAGCGGCCGTGCTTGGCGCCGATATCATCACCACCGTCACCGCCGACAAGCTCAAGGCGACGATCCTCTCCGACAACATGGTCGGGGCCGGCGTGCACATCAACGCGGTGGGCGGCGATTGYCCCGGCAAGACCGAACTGCAGCGCGACATCCTGCTGCGCGCCGATGTCTTCGTCGAGTTTCCAGAGCAGACCCGGATCGAAGGCGAGATCCAGCAGATGGAGCCGGATTTCCCGGTCACGGAGCTCTGGCGCGTGATTATCGGCGAGACCAAGGGGCGCCGCACCGAGGACCAGATCACCATCTTCGATTCCGTCGGCTTCGCCACGGAGGATTTTTCGGCCCTGCGCTATCTGCGCGATCAGGTCGAGGGCACCGACTATTATGACGAGATCGACCTCCTCACCGAGCCGGAAGATCCGCGCAACCTGTTCGGCCTGCTGAGCGCGCCGGTCGCTGCTCCTCGTGCGTTTCTCGGGGCGCGATGATGCAAAAGCTCTCCGTCCAGGCGGCGCGCAGCGTCGTGATGATCCGTCCGCATCACTTCAGCCCGAACCCGGCGACGGCCGCCGATAATCTCTTTCAGGGCACCGATGCTGCGCGCAGCGCCGCCGCCATCGCCGCCGAAGCGCATCGTGAAGTGACGCGTGCTGCGGCGCGGCTGGAGGAAGCCGGCATCGCCGTGCATCTCTTCGAGGACGAGGGCAACGCGACGCCGGATTCCGTCTTCCCGAACAACTGGTTCTCGACCCATTCCGGGGGCCATGTTGCGCTCTATCCGATGTTCTCGCCGAGCCGGCGCAAGGAGCGGCGGCACGACGTCATCGAGATGCTGAAGCATCGCTATCGCGTCCAGGACGTGATCGACTATTCCGGGCTGGAGCAGGACGGGGTCTATCTCGAAGGCACCGGCGCGATGGTGCTCGATCACATCGAGCGTGTCGCCTATGCCGCGCGTTCGAACCGCACCAACGAGGTGGCGCTGGAGCGCTTCTGCACGCATTTCAATTTCGAGCCGGTGGTCTTCGATGCGGTCGATGCGGCGGGCCGGGCGATCTATCACACCAATGTCCTGATGTGCGTCGGCACGGATTTCTGCCTGATCGGGCTGGCCACCATTCGCGATGCGGCGCGCCGGAACGAGATTGCGGAGCGACTGGCCCAGGGGCGCATCATCATCGATCTCGACCACGGGCAGATCAACGCGTTCGCCGGCAATGCAATCGAGCTGCAGGGCAGCAACGGTCGCGTCGTGGCGCTGTCGTCACGCGCCTTGCAGGCTCTGCGCCCGGAGCAGCGTGCGACGTTGGAGGGTCTTGCGACCCTGCTGCCGCTCGACGTGCCGACCATCGAACTCGCCGGTGGCTCGGTGCGCTGCATGCTGGCGGGCATCCATCTCGCAGCGCGCGGAGCGCTTCAAGCGGCCTGAGCCTGTTCAGCGCGTCTGWCTTCCGACGAGACCGCGCCATTCTCGATCGGATCGCTGCCAGGCGGCTGCCTGCTGTGGAGCCCCGGAGTGTCGCTTGAACCCGCTCAGACGCTACGTCAGCGCTAGATTAACCTGTCATATAAATTCCTGACTAAACTCACGGTTGTGGCTATTTCGGCGGCTGACGCAGCTGCTATGGATGTGCCGGACAAGTTTCCGTCGAATCTGACGTGATAGCGAGCTTCGCCATGCACCAGACAACCTCGCACCTTGCCACGCCGCGGGTCGACCGGGTGATGTTTTCCAGTGAGCGACCAGTGTTCCGGCGGCTGGTGACGCGCGGCGCATTGCTGGAGCTGGTCACGCTCGGCTTCTACCGGTTCTGGCTTGCAACCGATATCCGACGGCATTTGTGGTCGAATACCTCGGTCGGCGGCGACCCCGTGGAATATACCGGCCGAGCCAAGGAGTTGTTGATCGGCTTCCTGATCGCGATGGCCATTCTGGTGCCGGGCTATCTGGTCGGCTTCCTGGTGCCGCTCCTTCTGATCTCTTTTCTCGGTGGCCCCGAAGCCGGAGGAATCGACACGCTGGCCGGCATTCCGCTGTTCTTGTTCCTCTATCTGTTTTCACAATTCGCGCTCTACCGCGCGCGACGTTACCGGGTCACGCGCACGGTCTGGCGCGGATTGCGATTCGGGATGGGCGGATCGGGCTGGGGCTATAGCTGGCGCGCCGGATCATGGTCTCTGCTGGTCCTGCTGACCGCCGGACTGGCCTTGCCGTGGCGGCAGGCGGCACTCGAACGCTTCAAGATGCGCCATACCTCCTATGGTACATTGCAGGGCCGGTTCGAGGGAACCGGCAGCGACTTCTTCAAGCAGGCCTGGTTCCTCTGGCTTCTGGCCTTGCCGGCGGCGGTGCTCCTGATCCCGCTGCCGTTTCTCTATGGCGCGTACAAAGCGATCGAATGGCGCTGGTGGGTCTCGGGTATTCGTTTCGGTGACGTGGCGTTCCGCTCCGATCTCGAGCGGAGCGACTTGATCAGCAGCTATTGGAAAGTCGTCGGCTGGTCGCTCTTGCTGGTGCTCGTGCTGGGGCTGTGGTTGGTGGGCGTAACCGTCGGGGCAACCTACCTCTCAGGAGGGAGCGCGGAGCGCATTCGGGTGGCCATGCAGCATCCGCTGGTCTTGCTCGCTCTGGGGGTGGGCTATTTGGTGGCGGCGATCGCTTTCGGCGCGGTGGTCCGAATCTACCTCACCCGCGACATCTGGGCGAAGATCGCGGGACGGACGAGCGTGCTCAACCTGGCTGCTGCCGACGATGTCACCGGTCAGGGTGCTGCCGTTGGTGCGCTGGGCGAAGGCTTTGCCGACAGCCTCGACATTGGCGGCCTATGACGGGGTGCGACCGATCCCGCATCATGACTTCGAACGGGCAGTCCGAACATCCAGCCGTCTTCTTCGACGGCAGCTCCAACCGCAAGCGCCGGGTCGCGCTGCGGTTTTCGCGCAAGCTTGAGATCGCCGAGGATGACCTCGTCATCGCGTCCTGGCCCTATGACGACATTCGCCGGGCGGACGGACAAGCTACCCTGCGCTTGAGTGCCGTGTCGGCCCTGCCTCTCGCCCGGCTGGAGGTCGCGGACGAGGCGACGGCGCAGACACTGCTTGCCCGTTGCGGAGCGCTCGATCTCGCAAGCGGCGGCAGCCAGACCTGGCGCATCGTCGGATGGTCGCTGGCCGCCGCATGTTCGATCCTGCTGATCACGCTTTACGGCATTCCGCTCCTCGCCGACCGGCTTGCGCCACTGGTCCCCATAGCGGCGGAGAAGCGTCTGGGCGATGCCGTGGACAAGCAGGTGCGTGCACTCATGGGTGGCCATGTCTGCGCCCAGCCGGCGGGACAGCGCGCCTTCGCGAAGATGGTGGACAGGCTGAGGGAGGCAGGAGGCGTTTCCAGTCCGATGGAAGCGCAGGTTCTGTCATCGGCCATTCCCAATGCCGTCGCACTGCCGGGCGGCAAGATCTATCTGTTCGAAGGGCTGCTGCAGAAGGCGCAGAATCCTGACGAGATTGCTGGCGTGATTGCGCATGAGCTGGGCCATGCCCATCGTCGCGACGGCCTTCGCCAATTGATTCAAACCGGGGGCACGTCCTTTCTGATTGGCTTGCTGTTCGGCGATATCACCGGCAGCGGCGCAGTGATCTTTGGCGCCCGCTCGATCCTCGACGCGTCGCATTCGCGTGATGCGGAAAGCGGCGCGGATGATTTTGCGGTTGCGGMGATGACCGGGCTCGGGCGATCGCCGGCTGCCCTGGGTGAGTTCCTCGTGCGGATCACCGGCAGCGACAGCCGCGGCACGATCCTGGACAGCCATCCGCTCAGCGCCGAGCGGCTGGACCGCATGAAGCGCCTCGACCGCCCGACGACCGGACCGGCGATCCTCACCGATGTGGAATGGCAGGCGTTGAAGGATATCTGTGTCGGGTCCAAGCCCTGAACAGCACGGCGGGCGGGCTGTTCTGCCATTCGAACTGTCGCGGGAACGCTCCAGGATCGCGCCGCGATCAGGCCCTTCGATGGTCTCTCTGTCTGTTCAGCGCGTCTCGATGCTGGCGAGATAGGCGCGCAATTCCCGCTCTGGCCCATGCCAGGAGGCACTGCCCTTGCCCTGGAGCTCCGGGGCTTCCTTCCAGCCGGGCTCGATACCGGTCATGTCGGGCAGGAGATGGGCGATGCCCTTGTGGCAGTCGATGCAGGTCTTCTCCTTCGGAATCAGGAAGCGGCTGTGGATCTCGGCTGCCCGGCGCGTCTGCTTGGTGAAGTCCATCGCGACGGTGGAATGGCAGTTACGGCATTCCAGCGAGTCGTTTGCCTTCAGCCGCGCCCATTCATGCTTGGCGAGCTCCAGCCGGTGGTCGAGGAATTTCTGGCGTGTCGAGATGGTGCCGAAGATCTTGCCCCAGACCTCCTTCGAGGCCTGCATCTTGCGGGCGATCTTGTGGGTCCATTCATGGGGGACATGGCAATCGGGGCAGCTGGCCCGCACGCCTGAGCGGTTCGAGAAATGAACCGTCTGGGTCAGCTCCTGATAGACGTTGTCGCGCATCTCGTGACAGGAGGTGCAGAATTTCTCGGTGTTGGTGACCTCGAGCGCCGTATTGAACGCTCCCCAGAACATGACGCCGCAGATGAAGCCGCCGAGCGTCAGGAACCCCAGGGACAGATAGGCGCTGGGCCGGCTGATGACCCGCCAGAACCAGACCGCGAGGTTCCACGCGCGCAGGAAGAGAGCCTTCAGCTTGCCCATGTCGGCGCCCCGTTACCGCTTGCGGCCAATCGTGTTTGCGTCCTGGAACGTATTCGGCACCAGCGTGCGGGCGTCGGTTTGCTGAACATGGCAGGCGGTGCAGAAATAGCGCCGCGGGGTCACGTCCGAGAGCACCTGTCCGTCCCGGTCCTGGAAATGGGTGATGCTGATCATCGGGGCGCCGGAGCCCTCGGTGAACTCCCGCTTGTGGCAATCCATGCAGCGGTTGGTGTTCAGCGTCAGCTGATAGCCGTCGATCGAATGCGGAATGATCGGCGGCTGTTCCGGGTAGTTCCGCATGCGCCTGACGTCGTCGACGATCGGACGGTCGAGCGGCGGCACGTTGACGGCGCCCATCGGCGGCGCCGCGCCGGTCAGGCGCGGCACGATGTTGATCCGGCCGCTCTCCTGCGAGAGCGCGCCGAAGCAGAGGACGACGAGAGCTGCCAGGGCAGTTCCAAGGACGGTCCAGGAGCGCACCAGGCTCAGACCGCTACGATCTTGACCGCGCATTTCTTGAAATCCGTCTGTTTGGAGATGGGATCCGTCGCGTCGAGAGTGGTCTTGTTGATGAGCTGGCTGGCGTCGAACCATGGCACGAAGACGACGCCCTGGGGCATGCGGTTGCGCCCGCGCGTCTCGACCCGGGTCTGCATCTCGCCGCGGCGGGAGATCAGCCGGATCTCCGCCCCCTGGTTGAGCCCGCGCTTGCGGGCATCGTCCGGGTGCATGAAGCAGCGAGCGCCGGGGAAAGCCTTGAAGAGCTCCGGCACGCGCATCGTCATCGAGCCGGAATGCCAGTGCTCGAGCACCCGTCCGGTCACCAGCCAGAGATCATATTCGTTGTCCGGCGATTCCGCCGGCGGCTCGTAGGGCACGGCGATGATCCGCGCCTTGCCATCGGGGTTGCCGTAGAACTCGAAACCCTTGCCCGGCTTCACATAGGGGTCGAGGCCTTCGCGATAGCGCCAGAGAGTTTCCTTGCCGTTGACCACCGGCCAGCGCAGCCCGCGGACCTCGTGATAGGTGTCGAACGGCGCCAGGTCATGGCCGTGACCGCGGCCGAAGCTGGCATATTCCTCGAACAGTCCCTTCTGGACGTAGAAGCCGAAATGCTTGGCCTCCAGATTGCCATAGGCGGGGTCGACCTCACTTGCAGCGAAGCTGTCGACATGCCCATTCCTGAACAGCACATCGAACAGCGTCTTGCCGCGATAGTTGGGATTGGCATCGAGAAGGGCGGCCGGCCAGACCTCGTCGGTGGTGAAGCGCTTCGAGAATTCGACCATTTGCCAGAGGTCGGAACGGGCCTCCCCGGGCGCCTTGACGAGTTGGTGCCAGAAATGGGTGCGCCGCTCGGCATTGCCATAGGCACCTTCCTTCTCGACCCACATGGCGGCGGGCAGGATCAGGTCGGCGGCCATGGCCGTCACGGTCGGGTAGGCGTCGGAAACGACGATGAAATTCTCTGGATTGCGATAGCCCGGGTAGGTTTCCCCGGCACTGTTCGGCGCCGCCTGCAGGTTGTTGTTGACCTGGATCCAGTAGAAATTGAGCTTGYCGTCCTTGAGCATGCGATCCTGCTCGACCGCGTGATAGCCGGGCTTTTCCGGGATCGTGCCGGCCGGAATCCGCCAGATCTCCTCGGCGTGCTTGCGGTGCTCGGGATTCACCACAGTCATGTCGGCGGGCAGACGATGGGCGAAGGTGCCGACCTCGCGTGCCGTGCCGCAGGCGGAAGGCTGCCCGGTCAGTGAGAAGGGGCTGTTGCCGGGCTCCGAGATCTTTCCGGTCAACAGATGCAGGTTGTAGACGAGCTGGTTCGCCCAGACGCCGCGGACATGCTGGTTGAAGCCCATCGTCCAGAACGAGACGACCTTGCGCTTCGGGTCGGCATAGAGCTCTGCCAGCTCTTGCAGGAAGCCGGGCTCCACCCCCGTCAGCGCCGAGACTTTCTCGAGGGTGTAGTCCTTGACGAAGGCGGCATAGGCTTCGAAGTCGATCGGCGAGGTCGCGCCGACATCTTCGGCCTTCTTCGCCTTGACCTCGCGCGGATCGTCGGGCCGCAGGCCATAGCCAATATCAGTCGCGCCCTTGACGAAGTTCGTGTGCTTCTGGACGAAGTCCTTGTTCACGCGGCCGGTCGTGATGATGTGGTTGGCGATGTAATTGAGGATCGCCAGATCGGTGCCGGGCTTGAAGACAATCGGGATATCGGCGAGGTCGGCGCTTCGGTTGGTAAAGGTCGAGAGCACCGCAACCTTGACATGGGGGTGGCCGAGCCTGCGGTCGGCGACGCGCGTCCACAGGATCGGGTGCATCTCCGCCATATTCGAGCCCCAGAGCACGAAGGCATCTGTGGCCTCGAAATCGTCATAGCAGCCCATCGGCTCGTCCATGCCGAAGGTCCGCATGAAGGCGTAGGCGGCAGAAGCCATGCAGTGGCGCGCATTCGGGTCGAGATTGTTCGAGCGGAAGCCGGCGCGCATCAGCTTGGTCGCGGCATAGCCCTCCCAGATCGTCCACTGGCCGGAGCCGAACATGCCGAGCGCGGTCGGCCCTTTGTCCTTCAGGACCTGCTTGGCCTTGGCGGCCATGACGTCGAAGGCCTCGTCCCAGGAAACCGGCGTGAACTCGCCGTCCTTGGCGTAGACGCCGCCCTTCTTGCGCAGCAGAGGCTGCGTCAGCCGGTCCGCGCCGTACATGATCTTCGAGAGGAAATAGCCCTTCACGCAGTTCAGGCCGCGATTGACCTCGGCCTTCATGTCGCCATGGGTGGCGATGACCTTGCCTTCCTTGACGCCGACCATCACGCCGCACCCCGTGCCGCAGAAGCGGCAGGGCGCCTTCGACCAGGTGATCTCCAGCGTGTCGACGCCGCCGGCGACAGGCTGTGCTTCGGCGGGGAGACTCATATTGGCGGCGGCAGCGGCGATGCCCGCCGCCTGCGCCTTCAGCATCTCGCGACGGGATAGGGTCATGATCCAGCTCCAGTGTCGTCGAGGGCGATGATCTGTTCGAAGACGAAGTTTGCCGAAAGCACGCCGTCCATCAGTGCGATGCCGGTGAGCCTGCTACCCATCTCGCCGGTGCTCTCGGCTTCCATCACGATGACGATCTTGCCGTTCTCGACACGATGAACCTCGGTGCCGGGCAGGGCCTTGATCTGGCGCACGACCGCGTCGCAATGCTCCGGGAAGGCGGTGACGACGGCGCTGGAAATATGGATGGTGCGGGCCGCTTGGGCTTCAGGCATGGGCTGCCTCCGCCGCCGTGGGGCGCGTTCCGATGGCGGCGGCCGGGCAGGCCGCGATGCAGGCACCGCAGCCGGTGCACTGTGTGGTTGCCAGTACAGGCAGGGCAGGGCCGCCAAGGCGCGGTCGGAAACGGATCGCCGCTTCCGGACAGGCATCGCCGCAGCTCTGGCAAACGATGCCGCGTGCGGCAAAGCATGTGTCCCCGATCACGGCAACGTGCTGGAATCCAGGTCGCCCGCGATCGAAGACCGGCTCCGGGCAGGCTGCGGCGCAGGCGCCGCAGAAGCTGCATTCGCCGGAGCTGAAATCGATCTCCGGCCTCTGCCGGGCATCGAGCCTGATGATCGCTTGCGGGCAGGCGCTGACGCAGGCGCCGCATCCCGTGCAGGCGCTCGCGATTGTCTCTTCGAGGGACCAGGGTGGACGAATGACGTCCGGTTCCGAGGGAAGAAGCCCCTTCAGGAACCCACGTCTGCCGAGATCGATCCCGTGCTCTGCCATGGCCGGGCCCTCACCGTGGTGGGCCGGGCGGTCCGAAGACCAATTGCAGCATCCAGACCAGGAAACCATAGCCGCCGACGACGCCGACCGCGATGACCGGCCAGATCAGGATCGCCAGGACGATGAAGGCAAGGAACTCCTGCCGTCGCGTTGCAGGCCTGAATGTGGCCCCAGTTTCAGCCTTGGCACCATCGGACATCACGGTGACAGCTCCCGCGACTATGATTGGGCGCTGGTACCAACGTACCGGCCCACCGGATACCTTACATTCCTTCTAGGGAAGCTAGCGCCGCCTGTCGGCTCTTGTCGAGTTGTTTCATGCGGTCGATGGACCGCGCCGCACGCATGGATGGACGAAACCGGCGTTCTTCGCTCAGCTGCGATAGGCCGGCTCTTCGAGATCGAGGGTGCGCCTGATCGAGGCGAGGTGAAGCCTTGCCGATTCCGCGTCGCCTTCGCGCATCTGGCGACAGGCGGCTTCGGCGATCGCGGGCGCAACGGGCAGGACCTTGCGCCCGGTCGAGAGCGCCAGCGTCTGCACCTCGCAGGCGCGCTCGAGATAGTAGAGATCGTCCCAGGCCTCGGCGATCGTCGGAGCAAGCACCATCACGCCGTGGTGCTTCATGAAGACGATGTCGGCGTCGCCGATGGCGCCGGCAATGCGGTCGCCCTCGCTCTCGTCGAGCGCAAGCCCATTGTAATCGCGGTCTACGGCGGTCCGGCCGTAGAATTTCAGCGAGGTCTGGCCGGCGAAGATCAGCGGCTCGCCCTCCGTCATCGAGAGCGCGGTCGCGTAGGGCATATGGGTATGGAAGGCGACCCTGGCGCGGGGGAGCGCCTTGTGGATGCGGGCATGGATGTAGAAGGCCGTCGCCTCGGGCTGTCCCTCGCCAGCGACGACGTTGCCGTGGAAATCGCAGATCAGCAGCTTCGAGGCCGTCAACTCGCGGAAGGCCCAGCCATAGGGGTTGACGATGAAGAGGTCGTCATAGCCCGGCACCAGCGCCGAGAAATGGTTGCAGATGCCTTCCTCCAGCCCATGGCGCGCCGCCATGCGGAAGCAGGCGGCGAGATCGGCGCGCGCCTCCCAGACGGCGTCGGCGTCGAGGGCGGGCTGGTTCGGGCCGGGCTCCCTGAAGGGGGCGGTAGAGCCGGGTGTGAGGGAGTGGGCCATGGGGGAGCTCCGGATCGGCAAGCGGCAGGTGCGACGGGTGTTGGTCAGGCAGGGCGCAGGCGCTGCCGCGTGATTGCGGCATGGAAGCGTGCGCCATGGATGAGGCCGGCGTCGTCGAAGTCGTAGCAAGGATTGTGCAAGGGCGCCGAGGGGCCATTGCCGACGAAGGCGAAGCAGCCCGGCACATGGTCGAGGAAACGGGCGAAATCCTCCGAGCCGGTCATCGGCTCGCGCGCGGTGGCGACATTCTCCGCGCCGAACACGCCTCTCGCGGCCGTCAGGGCTTCTGCCGCCAGCGCCTCGTCATTCACCAGCGGCACGAATTCGCGCGTATAGGTCACCTCGGCCGAGACGTTATAGGCGAGCGCCGTTCCGTCCGTGATGATGCGCATCTGCTTCTCGATCTCGGCGCTGACCTCCGGCCGGAAGCTGCGGGCATCGCCGAGGATGCGGGCGAGGCCAGGCAGGGCGTTGCGCGTGCCGTCTGTGATGAGTTCGGTCACCGAGACGACGCCGATATCGGTCGGGCTGAGCCGCCGCGACACGATGGTCTGGAAGCTGGTGACGAGCGCGCAGGCGGCGATCAGGACCTCATTGCCGACATGCGGACGCGCCGCATGGCCACCGATGCCCTTGAGCACGATCTCGAAATTGTCCTCCGCCGACATGATCGAGCCGGCGCGTGTCTGGAACTGACCGACCGGCAATTCCGGCGCATTGTGCAGCCCATAGATCTCCTCGAAGGGAAAGCGCTCCATCAGCCCGTCGGAGAGCATGGCGAGCGCGCCTCTGCCCCATTCCTCGGCAGGCTGGAAGAGGAAGCGCACGGTACCGTCGAAGCCGCCCTCGCTCGCCAGCAGCTTTGCCGCACCAAGCAGCATGGCGGTATGCCCGTCATGGCCGCACGCATGCATGGTGCCGGGCGTTTGCGAGCGATGGGCGTGCTCGGCCTGCTCGCTGATGCGCAGCGCGTCCATATCCGCCCGAAGCGCGATGGCGCGGTTGCCGCTGCCGCGCTTCAGCGTGCCGACGACACCGGTGCCCCCGATGCCCTCGGCCACATCGTCGAGGCCGAACTCCCTGAGCTTGGCCGCGACGAAGGCGGAGGTTCGCTTCTCCTCGAAGCCGAATTCGGGATGGGCGTGCAGGTCACGCCGCCACCCCGTCATCTCGCGTTCGAGGGCGTTCGGGTCGAGCGTGGTCATGTCTCTCTCCACCATCGTGAAGCCGGGGGGCGGCCGCCGGGCGAACTGGCCTGGCGATCAGTCATGCGTCTCGCCGTCATAGAGCGTGGCGCGCATCGAGGGGCGTTCCGAGAAGGAGCTATACCAGTGGGCCAGCCGTGGCCGGCCAGGCTCGAAGGCGGGCAGCGCGCGGAATTCCAGCCATGAAAGGGCGGTCGCAAGCGCGATATGGCCGACATGGAGTGGCGCGTCGAAATCCGCCTCGCGTTCGAGAAAATCGTAGGATTCGACGAGTTTCGCCGTCATTCCCTCCGCCAGGGGCGCATACCGCAGGGCCTCGGGGCGGCGTACGGTTTCCCAGCGCAGCGCAATGCCAGCGTCGCACAGTCCCTGGGCGAGCGCCTGCACGCGAAGCGCGGACCATCTTGCCCGCCCACCCTGCGGAATGAGCCGGCTGCCGCCGTCGAGGCTCGCGAGATAGTCGCAGATCACGATCGAATCGAAGATCGCCTCGCCATCGGGGAGGACGAGGACGGGAACCTTGCCGAGCGGGTTGACCGCGAAGACGTCGTCGTTCCGGTTGGTCGGGCTCGTCTCCTGGTGGACGACGCGCAGCTGTCCGGCGAGACCCGCTTCATGGGCAAAGACCAGGACCTTGCGCGCATAGGGCGAATGAGTCTGGTAGATCAGGTCCATCGTTCGCGTCAGCTCTGATGCCGTACTCATTTGCGTGCCTTGCCAAACGGGATGATGAACCGGACTCGTCGAGAGCGCAGTCATGGTCTGCCTCCAACGGGCGCGCTTTGCGGCGCTGCGAGGGATGCGAAACTCATGTGCGCAACCGCGGAGCGCTGGCTGCGACGCCGATGAGCAGCGTCGCGACGACCAGGAAGGCAATGGGCAGGCTCGCGACTTGGGCGATGGCACCGATTGCCGCGGGGCCGACAAGGATGCCGGCATAGCCCAGTGTCGAGATCGCGGGCACGGCGATATGCTCGGGCATCGCGTTCTGTCTGCCGATCGCCGTGTAGAGAACCGGCACGATATTCGAGCAGCCCGCCCCGACGAGCGCAAAGCCGGCGAGGCCTGCCAGCCAGGATGGTGCAAGCGTTGCGAGCACGAGACCTGCCGCTGCGCAGAGGCCGCCCCAGACGATGATGCGCTGGGGGCCGAGGCGGTGCACGAAGCGGTCGCCGGTCAGCCGGCCGATCGTCATGGTGCTGGCGAAAGCCGCATAGCCAAGTCCCGCATAAGCGGCATCGACCCGGCGCAGATCGGTCAGGAAGACGGCACTCCAGTCGAGCATGGCGCCCTCGGCCAGGAAGACGACGAAGCAGAGCACGCCGATGAAGAGCACGATGCCGTGCGGAATGGCGAAGGCCGGGCCTTCGCCCTTGCCGGCATAGGGCAGGAGCCCCGAGGCCGCCCAGGCCATCGCGGCAAGGAGGATCGCGACGACGACGAGCGTGGCGAGGAGCGGCGTCGCACCCAGCATCAGGAGCCCGCTGGCCCCGGCCGCTCCGGCGATGCCGCCGAGACTGAAGAGACCGTGAAAGCCGGACATCATGCTGCGCCCGCTGGCTCGCTCGACGATCACGGCCTGGATGTTGATGACGCAATCCAGCGAACCGATTCCGGCTCCGAAGACGAACAGTGCCAGGCCGAGCAGCGGCAGGTGCGCGGCGGTCGCGAGAGCCGGGAGCATGAAAGCGACGAGCAGCACCGCGCTAATCAGCACGCGGCGGCAACCGAACCGCGAAGCCAGCGCGCCCGATAGCGGCATGGCCAGGATCGAGCCGGCGCCGAGGCAGAGCAGCAGCAATCCGAGCGCGCCATCGTCGAGAGCCATGCGCAGCTTGGCATAGGGCACCAGGGGTGCCCATGCGGCGATGCCGAGCCCGGCAACGAAGAAGGCGATGCGGGTCGCGGCCTGCTCCGCCCGTCCCGGCGCCTTTCGGGCCTCGATGGCGATGCGCGCGTTCATCGTCGCATTACTGGGCGGCTCGTGCCGGCAGGCCGGTCAGTTCGGCATAGCGTTCGGGATCGGTCGCGCCCTCGGTATTGATGACGAGAACGCGGGAGGTCGCGTCGAGGCCAAGCTGCTTCCTGACCGTGGGATCAGCCGCAACCCGGATGACGCCGGCCAGGCCGACACCACCGCTTTCGCCGGAGACGATGGCGGGGTCCTTGCCAGCGGGCCGCGCCAGCCGGTTCATCACCGCGATGGCATCCTCGTCCTCGACGGTCATGAAGCCGTCGGCGACGCGAGACAGGACACGCCAGGCGATAGGCGAGGGCTCGTAGCATTCGAGCATCGCCATCACGGTCGGTTCGCCATGAACGACCTTGACCGGATGGCCGGCCTTCGCCGTCTCGAAGATGCAGGCCGCGCGCGCAGGGTCGACCACCACAAAGACGGGACGCTGGTCGCCGAGCGCATTGGCGAGATAGCCCGCAGCCGCAGCGGCAATGCCGCCGACGCCTGCCTGCACGAAGACATGCGTGGGCGGCTCGGCGAGTTCACGCAGTGCTTCGCGGATGATCACCGTATAGCCCTGCATCACCAGCCCGGGGATGCGTTCATAGCCTGGCCAGGAAGTATCGGAGACGACTGTCCAGCCCTCCTTCTCCGCGACGCGGGCGGCTTCCGTGACCGAGTCGTCATAGGTGCCCTCGACCCGGATCATCGTCGCGCCGAAGCGTGCGATCGCCGCGACACGTTCGTCGCTGACTCGGGCATGCACGAAGATCGCGGCCATCGCCCCGGTGAGCTGGGCGCCCTGTGCGACCGAACGGCCGTGATTGCCGTCAGTGGCGCAGGCGACCGTCATCCCCGCCGCTACGGCCCGGACCTCGGGGCTGTTCAGCTCGGCGATATCGACTGGCCGCCCGAGCTTCCTGCTCGCCTCCTCCAGCACCAGCCGGAAGACGGCATAGGCGCCGCCAAGTGCCTTGAAGCTGCCAAGGCCGAGGCGATGGCCTTCGTCCTTGACGTGGATCGCACGGACCCCGAGCTCGGCGGCCATGGCTGGCAGGGCATGCAGCGGTGTCTCGACGTGGTTCTCGCGATAGCTCAGATGGCGCTCGACCTCGGCGGCCGCGGCGATGCTCAGGGTCTCGGCATCGATCGGATCGAGCGCCTTGCGACGGTCGGGGTGGTGGTTGGGAAGAAACATCGCCGCTCCTGCGCGCTGGTACAACGAATGGATATTGCAATCATGGCGAAAAGACCGCTGTGTTTGGTCCCCTGAAATGCAAGTTTGTTTCGTTGGGCGCTCCTCTTGACCCGA
The DNA here is from genome assembly GCF_056399325.1 of Allobosea sp. 01N443. NCBI lineage: Bacteria > Pseudomonadati > Pseudomonadota > Alphaproteobacteria > Hyphomicrobiales > Alloboseaceae > Allobosea > Allobosea sp. 01N443. Next base: position 15,293 of record NZ_JBFTRC010000052.1, on the reverse strand, counting down.
TCCCCTTCGCCAGCAGTCACGCTGGACAATTTCGACCTCGCGATCCTGCGCATCCTGCAGCGCGACAACACGACGCCGCAGCGTGTGATCGGCGAAGCGGTCAACCTGTCCGCGCCCGCCGTCCAGCGCCGGATCAAGCGCATGGAGGAGACGGGTGTCATCCAGGCCAATGTCGCGCTCGTCGATCCTACCCGGCTCGGACAGGCGATCACCATCTTCGTCGAGGTGGAGCTGGAAAGCGAGCGTGCCGACCTGATCGACGCCGCCAAGCAGGAATTCACCGCAGCACCTGAGGTGCAGCAATGTTACTACGTCACTGGCGAAGCGGATTTTGTGCTCGTCATCCTGGTGCCGAGCATGGCGGCCTATGAGGCGCTGACGCGCCGGCTCTTCTTCGGCAACAACAATGTCAGGAAGTTCCGCACCTTCGTCGCGATGGACCGCGTCAAGGTCGGGCTCGCGGTTCCGCTGCCGGAATAGTCTGCGGCAGACTCCGCTTGCCGAACGCCGCCATCCCGGATTTGGTGGGCCCTCCAGGGATCGATCGTGGGCGCAGCATGGTTTCGACGAGGCGCCGCAAGGCCGAGGGCGGGGACGGGGACCGGGAGGTGCTCAACCTTGCGGGTTACCTGCCCTATTTCCTGACGACGATCTCGAACACCTGGTCGCGCAGTTCGTCCCGCCTCTATCTCGATCTGTTCGGCGTCGGCGTCACGGAATGGCGCATCATCTCGCAGCTCGCGATCGAGCCTTGTATCGTGGCGCAGCGCATCTGCGAGGTCATCAGCCTCGACAAGGGGGCGGTCAGCCGCGCCGTGGCGGCGCTGGTTTGGGCCGGTCATGTCCGCGAACATGCGGATAGCCGCGATGCGCGCCGGCAGGTTCTGCAGCTGACGCAGAGTGGCTACGAGCTGCATGACCGCCTGATCGCGGTTGCCCTCCAGCGCGAGAACCTGATCCTGGCCGATTTCTCCGCCGAGGAGATTGCCGGGCTGACCGCCCTGTTGCGGCGGATCCATGCGCGGCTGCCCGAGCTGCGCGAATTTTCGCCTGATGATGTCACCGAGGCGGCGGCTGCGCGTCGTTGACAGGGGGGCGGCGGCAAGACTACCTGCGGCCAGGCAGGAGACCTCATGTCCAATTTTACCTTCGCGCCTCTCGCCATTCCTGGTCCCGTACTGGTCCGGCCGCGACGTTTCGGCGACGACCGCGGCTACTTCATGGAAACCTATAGCCGCGAGCCTTTCGCGGCAGCTGGGATCGCGCCGGATTTCGTTCAGGACAACCAGTCGCGTTCGGCGCAGGTCGGCACCGTTCGGGGCCTGCATTATCAGACTGCGCCCGCTGCCCAGGCCAAGCTCGTGCGCGTGCTCAAGGGCGCGATCTTCGACGTCGCTGTCGACCTCCGGCGCGGCTCGCCGCATTACGGGCGCTGGTGCGGGGTGCTGCTCAATGCGGACGGTGCCGAGCAACTCTTCGTGCCGCACGGCTTTGCCCATGGTTTCTGCACGCTCGAACCCGGCACCGAGGTCGCCTACAAGGTCGACGCGCCCTATGCGCCGCAGAGCGAGGGCGGCTTGTTCTGGGCCGATCCGGCGCTTGCCATCGACTGGCCAGTGGTAGCCGGGGCCGCGACACTGTCCGAGAAGGACGCGAAGCTGCCCGGTTTTACCGGTTTTGCCAGCCCCTTCGTCTATGAGGGCGCCTGAATGACGCGGTTTCTCATCACCGGCGGCGCCGGTTTCATCGGCTCGGCTGTGGTCCGGCACCTTGTCGCCGAGACGCCGCATCAGGTGCTGGTCGTCGACAAGCTGACCTATGCCGGCAATCTCGACAATCTGAAGCCGGTCGAGACCACTCCGCGCTACGCCTTCCTGCAGGCGGATATCGGAGATCTCGCCGCCATGCGCGAGGCCTTTGCGTCATTTCGGCCCGATATCGTGATGCACCTTGCGGCGGAAAGCCATGTCGACCGTTCGATCGATGGGCCGGGCGCCTTCATCCAGACCAATGTCGTCGGAACCTTCGTGTTGCTCCAGGCGGCGCTCGACCATTGGCGAGCCCTGCCGCAGGACGCGAAGGCCAGCTTTCGTTTCCACCATGTCTCGACCGACGAGGTCTTCGGCTCGCTTGGCGCGGAAGGTCTGTTCAGCGAGACGACACCCTATCAGCCGACCTCGCCCTATTCTGCGTCGAAGGCCGCTTCCGACCATCTCGTGCGTGCCTGGCACCACACCTATGGGCTGCCTGTCGTGCTCTCCAACTGCTCGAACAATTACGGGCCCTATCACTTCCCGGAGAAGCTGATCCCGCTCGTCATCCTGAACGCGCTTGAGGGCAAGGAATTGCCGRTTTACGGCGATGGCGGTCAGGTACGCGACTGGCTCCATGTCGAGGATCATGCACGCGCGCTTTGCCTGATCGCGGTAACCGGACGCCCCGGCGAGAGCTATAATGTCGGCGGCAATGCTGAGCGCACCAATCTCGATGTGGTGCGCGCGATCTGCGGCCTGGTCGACAGCCTCGCCCCCGACACCGCTATCGGCCCGCGCGACACCCTGATCCGGTTTGTCGCCGACCGGCCCGGCCATGACCGTCGCTATGCGATCGACGCTTCAAAGATCGCCCGCGAGCTCAGCTGGAGCCCGCAGGAGAGCTTTGAGAGCGGGCTGGAGAAGACCGTTCGCTGGTATCTCGCCAATCCGGATTGGTGGGGCCGCATCCGCAACGGGCTTTATCGCGGCGAGAGGCTCGGCCTCTCGTGAATGAAGCGCCGATCCTGCTTTTTGGCGCCGGCGGTCAGCTTGGCCGCGAGTTGACGGCGCTGGCGCATGAGCGTGGCGTTCCGCTCGTCGGGCTGGCGCGGGCTGACGGCGACATCACGGACCGTGCGGCTGTGGCAAGGGCCTTGAAGACCCATCGCCCCGGCCTCGTGGTCAATGCTGCGGCCTTTACGGCGGTGGACCGGGCCGAGAGCGAGACGGTCGCCGCCTTCTCCGCCAATGCGGAAGGGCCCGCCATTCTTGCCGAGGCGACGGCCGAAGCCCGCATTCCGCTCCTCCATGTTTCGACGGACTACGTCTTCGACGGCAGCAAACCCGGGCCTTATGTCGAGAGCGACCCCGTCGCGCCGCTCGGTGCCTATGGTGCGAGCAAGAGCGAAGGAGAGGTCTGCATCCGGGCCCTGCAGCCGCACCATGTCATCCTGCGCACCGCCTGGGTCTACGGCGTCCATGGCGCAAACTTCCTGAAGACCATGCTGCGGCTTGCCGCAGAACGCGATGTCCTGCGCGTTGTCGCCGACCAACGCGGTTCTCCAACCGCGACACGCGACCTTGCCGAGGCGATCCTCGCCGTCCGCGCTGCGCTGATGGCCGGCGCCGAGCCCTGGGGCACCTACCATGTTGCCGGGCAGGGCGAGACGACCTGGCATGGCTTCGCCAGCGCCATCATTGCCGAGCAGGCCCGTTTCACCGGGCGGAGCCCGATCGTGGACGCGATCACGACTGCGGAATTCCCGACACCGGCGCGCCGTCCTGCCAATTCGGTGCTTGATTCCGCCCGGTTCGCCGCGATCTTTGGCTATCGCGCAAAGCCGTGGCAGGAACGCATGCGGGAGGTCGTGGCCACGTTGATGGCGCAGAGGGTACCATGAAGGGCAGCTGGCTGAACTGGCGAAGCTGACGGGCAAATCGAGCTACGGGCGGTATCTGGCAAAACTGCTCTGATCGCGGGCCTTCCTGCTCATGAGGATATGGAAATCGTTATGACCTGGTCGGCACGGCAGTACACGAAATTCGAGGATGAGCGGACCCGCCCGGTTCGCGATCTGCTTGCCCAGGTCCCGACGGACGCCGTGGCAAGCGCGGTCGATATCGGTTGCGGTCCCGGCAACTCGACCGAGCTTCTGCTGGCGCGTTTCCCCGACGCCGCGATCAGCGGGATGGATAGCTCTTCCGACATGATCGCGGCCGCCCGCAGGCGCCTGCCGGCGATCCCGTTCGAGGTTGCCGATATCGCCTCATGGCAGCCGGCCGCCCCCTATGACGTGATCCTGTCGAACGCCGTGCTGCAATGGCTGCCCGATCACGAAGTCCTGATGCCATCACTCATGGCCAAGCTTGCGCCGGGCGGCACGCTCGCCGTGCAGATGCCGGATAATCTCGACGAACCGGCCCATGTGCTGATGCGTGAGGTTGCCGCTGACGGGACCTGGGCCGGCAAGCTCGCCCCAGCGCTGCAGACGCGCGCGGCGCGCCATGGCGCTGACTGGTATTATCGGGCGCTGCGCGGCGGCACGACAAGGCTCGATATCTGGCGCACGACCTATCATCATCCACTCGCGGGCGGGGCTTCGGCGGTGGTCGAGTGGTTCAAGGGCGCCGCCTTGCGTCCGCTGCTCGATCTGCTCGACGAGGCCGAGCGCGAAGCCTTCCTCGCACGCTATCAGGGTCTCATTGCGCAGGCTTACCCCGCGATGCCGGATGGCACCGTGCTGCTGCCCTTCCCGCGGCTGTTCATCGTCGCGACACGCTAAAGCATCGGCCCGAAAAGTGGATTGCGGTTTTCGGGCAAGCCGATGCACTCACAGATGGTTAGATCACGTTTTCTGCATTTGGATAAAAGTGTCCAAATGCAGAAAACGTGATCGATTCTAATGGTTTAGAGCATGCTCTATGCGAAAACCGTTGCCATATTTCGCAGAATGCTCTGAGGCGCGAACGGCCCCTTACGCGTAGCGCATCGCAACTGCGCTGTGCATCCGCCGCAGCGCGGCGATGTCCAGTCCGGGCACGGCACCGTCGACAACCCGCCAACGCCCCGCGACCATGACACGATCGGCCCGGTTCGCGCCGCACAGCACCAGCGCTGCGACGGGATCATGCGCGCCGGAGAAGCGCAGCTCGTCGAGCCGGTACAGTGCCAGATCCGCCTGCATGCCGGGCGCGATCCGCCCGATATCGGAGCGCCCGAGGCATCGTGCCGAGCCTTCCGTCGCCCAGCGGATCACGTCGCGCGCAGTCACGGCGCTGGCACTCTTGTAGTGCAACCGGTTGATCAGCAGGGCGTGGCGCAGCTCTTCCATCAGGTTCGAGCCGTCATTGGAGGCTGAGCCGTCGACGCCGAGGCCGAGCGGCGAGCCGGCGGCCTCGAGTTCGCGTGTCCGGCAGAAACCGGAGGCGAGCACGCCGTTCGAGGTCGGGCAATGGCAGATGCCGACGCCGGCCCGGCCCAGCCGCTCGCATTCCTCGCAGGAGAAATGGATGCCATGCGCCAGCCAGGTCTTCGGCCGCATCCAGCCGGCATCCTCCAGAAGGTCGAGCGGGCGCTTGCCGTAGACCTGGAGGCAATAGGCCTCCTCATCCTGCGTCTCGGCGAGATGGGTGTGCAGCGGAGCATCGAAGCGCGCGGCGAGTTCAGCCGATTTCGCCATCAGCGCAGGCGTCACCGAGAAGGGAGAGCAGGGCGCCAGCGCGATCTGGATCATGCTGCCTGGCTTTGGATCATGGAACAGCGAGAGCACGCGCTCACTGTCGGCCAGGATCGTCTCCTCGTCCTGCACCACAGCATCCGGCGGCAGCCCACCATCCTTCTGCGACAGATTCATCGAGCCGCGCGAGACAGTCATGCGGATGCCGAGCGCGCGCGCCTCGTCGACCGCGATATCGACCGCGCTCTCCAGCCCTTTGGGGAAGAGATAATGGTGATCTGCCGCTGTGGTACAGCCGGAGAGCAGCAATTCGGTGAGTGCGACCCGCACTGCGAGCCTGAGATCGTCGGGCGTCAGCCGGGCCCAGAGCGGGTAGAGCGCCTTCAACCAGGGAAAGAGCTCACGGTCGATCGCGGCCGGATGGGCGCGTGTCAGCGTCTGGTAGAAATGGTGATGCGTGTTGATCAGCCCGGGCAGCACGACATGATCGGAGGCATCGAATGTCTCGTCGACCGGCTGTGCCGGAGCGCTGCCGGCGGCCAGCAGTTCGACGATGGCGCCATGCTCGACCACCACGCCGCCGCCGGCGTCCGCGGCGACGATGCCGAGCGGGTTCCTGATCCAGAGGCGCATGGCCGCTCCTTGCGAACGAGGCGTGGACGTCGCTCTTCAGTAGTGGAAGGCGGCAGAGGCGAGGAATAGACCGAACGTCTTCCGGCACATCAAGGGGGCGGGCGCAGACGGCCTATGTCGGCTTTCGACAGGCGAAGGGCAGGAATGTGCTCGAGAGTCCTCCGTTGAGGGACATCAGAACAAGGATATTAGCCAGCTCAAGCTCCTTTCCGCTGCGTGGGCAGACGTCTGCCTGCGCCGTGCAGTTGGTCGCAAGGAAGGCATCGTGCCGGGCGAGGAATTCGTCGCTCAGTCCTGTCTTTCCCCGCTTGGCGATGGCCGCACCATAGGCCTCCTTGTACCGAACGCATTTCTGCGTGGTCCAATCGACGTCGCGTTGGGCCTGCGCCGCGGCCTTGGGAGCTGCGCCCATGATCGTGGCCGACAAGGCGATCGCGGTCGCAGCTCGTCTTGAAAGAGAAGGCTTCATCGCATTCATGATTCCGAGATTCCCTGCCCAGGTCGATGACCTTGGGGGGGCAATTGGGGCGTTCCTGCGGCGTCGGATTCATGATGCCTTGGTACAGTCAATGCCAGGCGGCCGGCGTCGGCACGTGCGGACGAGAAGTCGGCGGCGCGCCGCGCTTCTCCTTGACGCCGCTGTCTTGATCCGCCATCGCTCCGGCGCATTCTGAACGGAGACCGACGATGAGCCTGACCGATCTCGCCGCCACCATCGATGCCGCCTGGGAAAACCGGGCAGAGATCGGCGTCAGCACCAAAGGGGCGGTGCGCGATGCCGTCGAGCAGGCCATCGAGATGATCGATTCCGGCCAGGCCCGCGTTGCCGAAAAACTGGGCGGCGAATGGGTGACGCATCAGTGGCTCAAGAAGGCCGTGCTGCTCTCCTTCCGTCTCAACGACAACAAGATCATCGCAGGGGGCCCGGGCGAGGGGGTGTTCTGGGACAAGGTTCCCTCGAAATTCGAGGGCTGGGGCGAGAATCGCTTCCGCGCCGCCGGTTTCCGCGTCGTGCCGCCGGCCGCCGTGCGCCGCGGCGCCTTCATCGCGCCGAACGTCGTGCTGATGCCGTCATATGTGAATATCGGCGCCTATGTCGATTCAGGCACCATGGTCGACACCTGGGCGACCGTCGGCTCCTGCGCGCAGATCGGCAAGAACGTGCACCTGTCTGGCGGCGTCGGCATCGGCGGTGTGCTTGAGCCGCTTCAGGCCAACCCGACCATCATCGAGGACAACTGCTTCGTCGGTGCCCGCTCCGAGGTGGTCGAGGGCGTGATCGTGGGCGAGGGTTCGGTGATCTCGATGGGCGTCTTCATCTCGGCCTCGACCAAGATCATCGATCGCGCCACCGGTCAGGTCCATATCGGCAAGGTGCCGCCCTATTCGGTGGTGGTGTCCGGGTCGCTTCCCGGCAAGCCGCTGAATGATGGAACGCCGGGCCCCTCGCTCTACTGCGCCGTGATCGTCAAGACGGTCGATGCCCAGACCCGCGCCAAGACCGGAATCAACGAGCTGCTGCGGGACTGATACGCGCTGAGACCCCGGCAGAGGCATAGCGCAGCCGGGGTCCTCGTCAGCGGTAACGAATGGATCCCGGGCCTCGCTCTGGCTGCCCGGGATGACGTCGCCTCAAGGGTGTGCTTCAGCCCACGGGCGAGGGTGCTTCGCCGGCCGTCGGGGTTGCTGTCGCGCCGGGCGTCGAAGGATGTTCGACCGCCCCAGGTGAAGCCGAGATCGCGTCGCGCAGGGCTTGTTCGCGGGTGTGGTCGAGCGATGTCTTCAGCACCACGCCACCCGTGCCCTTGATCGCTTCCAGCACCTTGTCGCCGGTCATCTTGCGGATCAGCAGGAAGAGCGCGGCGTTGCCCGGCTGCAGGCTGGTCGAGAGTTCCTTCATGAAACCGTCATTGACACCGTAATCGGTCAACGCACCACCGAGTGCGCCGGACGCCGCGCCGATTGCAGCGCCGAACACCGGCATCAGGAAGATCGCGCCGATCAGCAGGCCCCAGAAGCTGCCCGAGACCGCCCCGAGCGCGGTGGTGTTCATGAGCTGGTTCAGTTTGATCTTGCCGCCCTCATGCATGACCGCGATCGCCGCGTCGCCGAGCTCGATCAGGTATTCCTTCTGCAGGGAGATGACTTTCTGGCGCATCTCCTCGGCCTTGGCCTCGGTCGGGTATACGATGACGACGAGATCGGACATGGGGCTCTCCTTTGGCGGGCAAACTCAACCTGCCGCGCGGCTGTGACAGAGTTGCGGCAATGCGAGATTGCGCTCCGGTTTAGCCTGCCGGCAACCCCGCCGGTTTGATGCTCGTCAAACGCGGACGAGGATGCTTGTCCCGCCCTATTCGCCTGCGATTTCCTTCGCAGCCTCGATGGCGCGGCCGCGCAGCGGCATTTCCTTCATCCTGAACAGGAAGAACAGGGCCAGTGCAAAGCCCGCGAACGTCGCTGCGAAGACATATTGGAACAGCATGATCATGGTGGCGCGGTCCGCCGTTCCGCTCCGTAGGGTCTCGGCCGTAACACCCGAGCCTGCCCCGATGCCGCCGAGGACGATCGCTCCGAATACGGCGACGATCAGCGCCCCGCCGATCTGGCGAAAGAAGTTCGCCGTCGCCGTCGTCGTGCCGAGCTGGTGCGGCTGGACGGCATTCTGGATCGAGACGGTGGCGACCGGCAGCAAGGTGCCGAAGCCGAGGCTGATTACCGCCAGCACGATACCGAAGGGGATGAGCGACATCCGGCCGGCGAAGGCGATCAGCAATGCGGTACCGATCAGGGCGATGCAAAGTCCTGCAACCGGTACGCGCTTGTAGTGCTTGAGGAGGGTCATTGCCCGTCCCGATGCGGTCGCGCCGATGACGGTGCCGCAGGTCAGCGGGATCAATCCCATGCCGGAATTGGCGGCCGAGAGCCCGGCGACCGTCTCGAAATAGAGCGGCAGATAGATGGTGAGCCCGATGAAGGTGCCCATGCCGAAGCCGGCGGCGATCGTGCCCATCCGCACCACCGGATTGGCCAGGATCGCGAGCGGGATCAGCGGCTCCTCTGCGGTCTTGAGACGCATGGCGAATGCGATCCAGAGCAGTGCCGACAGGCCGACCAGCCCGAGGATCGGCGCCGAGGCCCATGGATAATGCACGCCACCCCAGGAGAGCGCGAGCAGCAGCGTCACCGTTGCGCTCGTCATCAGCCCGGCGCCGAGGAAATCGAGTTTGTGCGGTCGCTCATGCCGCGGCAGGCGCTTCAGCGCCTTGTCGGTCATCAGGTAGGCGAAGAGCCCGAGCGGCAGGTTGATCCAGAAGATCACCGACCAATGCAGCGCCTCGGAGATCACCCCGCCGAGCACCGGTCCGAGCAGCGAGGAGGAGAAGAAGACGCTGGCGATATAGACCTGATATTTGCCGCGCTCCTTCGGCGGCACCATGTCGCCGATGATGGTCTGCGCCATCGAGATCAGCCCGCCGCCACCGAGCCCCTGGACGAAGCGCGCCACCACCAACAGCCAGAGGGACGATGCCAGTGCGCAGGCAACCGAGCCGACGATGAAGATCACGATGCCGGCGAGCAGCGTTACCCGCCGCCCATGGATGTCGGCGACCTTGCCGTAGAGCGGCGTCACCGCGGTCGAAGCCAGCAGATAGGAGGTCACGACCCAGGGCAGATGCGTAACGTCGCCGAGCTCGCGCCCGATCGTCGGCATGGCGGTGGCGACAATAGTCTGGTCCAGCGCGGCCAGGAACATGGCGAGCATGATGCCAATGATGATGGAGCGGATATCCGCTTCCGACAGAGCCGGCTTCTGCTCATCGGTCTCGACACGCTTGTCCATCGATCTGCAACGCCTGCCCTGTGTTTGGGGAATGGCGAACTGTAGGATTCCATTGGTCCATGCGCCAGCGGCGCGCGCGCAAGGCAGGGCTGTGAACCAGGGCGGTCACGGATTTGTGTCGTGCCGATTGCGCATAGAGAATAGGCAATGAGGTGGGCATGACCTGCGGCTGGCCTGGGACGTTGACCGCAACGGCGCTGTTCACACGGTGATGAAGGTCAAGCCGGGAGGCGACGCTGAGCGGTCGCGCAGCAGAAGCGGATTGCCCCTGCCAATCGGCCGCAAGCTCCGGCCGCCTGGCGTGCATGACGGTCATTCCAGCCAGGCCCGGCCGGTGACGGTGACAAGCGCGTGACGCCCGCCTATCGTAATATCCATGCTGCCATAGCGCCAAACATTCCGTCAGGTGGAGCTGGACGAGCCGCTCGCGAGGGCGATGCGCGCTGGCCGGGTTCGCCGCCAATCACGGTCGCCAGCTTCAGGGGCTGCGGCCGCCTCGCTGCCGTTCCCCGGACATCGCCTGTTCAGGGACGAGCATTACTCCCCCCAAAGCCCAGCCGCCGGAGACCGCACCATGTCGCATGCCCTGCAATTCTACATCGATGGCCAATGGGTCCAGCCGATGGGCAACAAGACCCTCGAGGTCATCGACCCCTCGACCGAGGAGGCCTTTGCCACCATCGCGCTCGGCACCGAGGCCGACGTCGACAAGGCGGTCGCTGCTGCACGCGCCGCCTTCCCGGCCTTTGCCGCGACGTCGAAGGCGGAACGCCTCGCCCTGATGCGCCGCCTGCTCGAGGCCTACAAGGCGCGCTATGYCGATATCGCGGACGCGCTGTCGCAGGAGATGGGTGCGCCGAAGGATCTGGCGCATCGTGCACAGGCCGGAATGGGCACCGCGCATCTCGCCAAGATGATCGAGACGCTCGAGAGCTTCGAGTTCGAGGAGCTGCGCGGCACGACGCTGATCGCCAAGGAGCCGATCGGCGTCGTCGGCATGATCACGCCCTGGAACTGGCCGCTGAACCAGATCATGTGCAAGGTCGCGCCGGCTCTCGCGGCGGGCTGCACCATGGTGCTGAAGCCAAGCGAGATCGCCCCGATGAACGCGATCATCTTCGCGGAGGTCATGCACGAGGCGGGCGTGCCGAAGGGCGTGTTCAATCTCGTCAATGGCGATGGCCCGACGGTCGGCGAGGCGATTTCGCGCCATCCGCAGGTCGATATGGTCTCGTTCACCGGCTCGACCCGCGCCGGCATTCTGGTCGCCAAGGCGGCAGCCGACACCGTCAAGCGCGTGCATCAGGAACTCGGCGGCAAGTCGGCGAACATCATCCTCGACGATGCCGATCTGAGCTATGCGGTGAAGCTCGGCGTCGAGAGCGTGATGCGCAACAGCGGCCAGTCTTGCAACGCGCCGACCCGGATGTTCGTGCCGGCGGAGCTGCATGACAAGGCGGTCGCAATCGCCAAGGCAACGGCCGAGCCGCTCAAGGTCGGCGCTGCTTCGGCGGAAGGCACCTGGCTCGGGCCGGTCGTCAGCGAGACGCAGTACAACAAGATCCAGGCACTGATCGAGGCCGGCATCAAGGATGGCGCCGATCTCGTCACCGGCGGTCCGGGTCGCCCCGAGGGGCTCAATCGCGGCTATTTCGTCCGCCCGACCGTGTTCGCCAATGTCACGGACGACATGACGATCGCGCGCGAAGAGATCTTTGGGCCGGTGCTCTCGATTCTGCCCTATCGGACGGAAGAGGAGGTCGTCACCCGCGCCAATGACACGCCTTACGGGCTTGCGTCCTATGTCCAGTCCGGTTCGCTGGAACGTGCCCGCAAGGTCGCGGCGCAGATGCGCAGCGGCAATGTCTACATCAACTACCCGGCCTGGGATGCTGGCGCCCCCTTCGGTGGCTACAAGCAATCGGGCAATGGCCGTGAATATGCCGATTTCGGCCTCGAGGAATTCCTCGAGATCAAGGGCACGGTCGGCTACGCCACGGCCTGATCCGGGCGGCTTGCCGCATCCCTTCCGGTTGAGGGGATGCGGTGAAGCCAAGATGGTGGATGCGGATCGAGATCGTGTCTCGATCCCGGCAGTCGGACGACGCGGGTCTCGGCTTGCATCTGGTCGTACAGGGGCGGCTTCGGCGTCCAAGCCTCTGTGAGAGTTGCCCCGGCGAGCCCCTGTTTGCCAAAAGGGGCGTGTGCATCACTGCGCACGCCCTTTCTCGTCTCTGCGCGGCATGGAAGGCGCATTCCGCTCCCGCTGTTGAGGCCGTGCACCAATGATCCTGAGATGGCGCGCAATCGACGCGCCTCCGCAAGCAGCCGGGCAGTGAAGCGCTCGTTGGCATATGCTCTGCGGTCTTGACCCAGGGCCAACCAGTCGGGAGCGGCGTGCTGCGCTTTGGGAGAGGTTCTCGAAGATCTGCTTAGGGTGGGCTGGTTAGTAAAGGTGCCGCCGCTGAGCGCTTTCCAGGAAGTCGGTCAGACCCCGCCACTCCCGAGCATGGCGATCATGGCGACGCTTCAGTGGTAAATTTATGCGCCGTATGCAGGTTTATCTGCGCTATAAGATCACCGAGAGTGCGAAATAACATCACAATTCGCGGTTGATATATTTTCGTCGGAGAACGTGCCGTAATTGTGCGTGTCGATTATTTATCAGGATTCGAAATATTCCGGGCGCCGGACGCTTTCGACTCGATGCGGCCATGTGATGTGAATGGCTGTTCAAATTCCCGAATGAAATAGGTTACTAATTTCTTGACAATTTTATGAATTCCCTTGCGGAATGCATTTGCTATTGGGCGTTGAAGACCCAGGGGGGCGCATGCGGCCGCTACGAAGTTATCCTCGTGCCATCACGGGGCTGGCGGCCTTGTCGACGGTGAGTTGGTTTGCGCTTGGCGTGACGCCGTCACTGGCTCAAACAGCATGGCAAGGCGCTTCTCCCGACTGGCATACAGCGTCGAACTGGTCGCTGGGGGCCGTTCCAACTGGCGCTACGACAGTGACCATCGGCTCTGGCTCGCTGATTGCGCCGTCCATTACTGCTGCCGGGGCGTCCGCAAACCTGCTGCACATTGGCGCGATCGGCATGACATCATCGCTGACGGTGTCGCCCGGCGGCTCGCTCACCGCGGCCGCAACGACCGTCGCAAACCTCGCCGGAGAGGTGGGATCGGCCAACCTGATCGGCGGGGCCTGGTCCGGCGACTACCTCTATGCCGGCTACAGGGGCCAGGGCAGCTTCGCCGCTTCGGGCGGTGCGGCGGCAAATTTTGCGGCTTTCGTGACGACCGGCTCCTTCGCCGGCTCTGCCGGAACGATCACGCTCTCGGGAGCAGGGACCACCTGGTATAATGGCAACGGCCATATCGTCGGCGAATCCGGGCAAGGCACCTATCAGGTTCTCGCCGGCGCCAAGGCCGATGACCGTGCGATCACCGCCGGCTACAACGCGACGGGTGTGGGCGCGGTCACCGTCAGCGGCGCTACCTGGAATATCCGCGGCACGTTGATGGGTGGCTACGCGGGACGCGGCGATATCGTTATCTCCAATGGCAGTTCGGCTGCGGTAACGGTCAATACGAATTTCGGCGAGTTTGCGTCCGGCCGGGGTTCGCTCACCATCGATGGCGCCGGCACAAAGCTGAAGGTCGGGGGCTATTCGGTCTTTGGCATGAGCGGCCAGGGCAGTGGCCTCGTCTCGAACGGAGCTGTTGTCCAGACGAACCAGGGCATCCTCGCCTGGCAAGCTGGCTCTCGCGGCGATTTGAGAGTGACGGGCGCGAATTCCCAGTGGCTCGGCACCACCTACCTGATGGTCGGGAATCTCGGCGTCGCCGAAGCAACGATCGACAATGGCGGCACCGTGCGTATCGATGACGGCCGCGGCATGCTTGTCATCGCCAACAGTGCCGGCTCGACCGGGACCGTCAATATCGGTGCAGCGGCAGGAGCAGTCGCCCGCGCTCCCGGCTTCATCGAGGTGGCGGAAATCCGCCTCGGACGCGGCTCCGGGCGGCTCGTGTTCAACCATACCGCTTCGAATTATACGGTTGGCGCAACGATTACCGGCACTGGAGCGATCCTGCATGAAAGCGGGACCACGACCCTGAGCGGCATAAACACCTTCCGTGGGACGACGACGGTGAACGGCGGTTCGTTGATCGTGAACGGATCGCTAGCGGCCTCTTCGGGGCTGACCGTTGCGGCGGGTGCGCGGCTCGGCGGGTCCGGTCAGTTGCCCTCGACGGTGGTGAACGGCACGCTGGCGCCGGGCAATTCGCCGGGAACGCTGACGGTCAACGGCACCCTGACAATGGGCGCGGGCTCGGTCTATGAGGCCGAGATCCAGGGCGCGGTCGCAGACCGGGTCAATGTCACGGGCACCGCGAGCCTCGCAGGGACGCTCAGGTTGGTGGCACTTGGCGGCCCCTATTCCTTCACGACGCGCTATACGCTGCTCTCGGCGCAAGGCGGGCTCGGCGGGACGCGCTTCGGCACGCTCGATTCGACCGGCCCCTTCGGAGCCGGCATCGCCACCAGCCTGGCCTATACCGCAAACGACGTGATGCTGACCCTTGCGCCAAAGCCGCTGGCCGGCTTCGTCGCATCGCTCTTGAACGCCTTTTCGGTTGCCGCAGGCCTCGATCGGGCGGTGGCGGGCGGAGCCGATCCGTCGGCGCTGTTCGGCATCTACAACCTGCCGGCCGCAGCAATCCCCGGGGCGGTGAACCAGCTTTCGGGCGAGGCGCATACCGCAGCGCCGGCAATGGCGGTCTCGGCCGCCGACCAGTTCCTGCGTGCGATGCTCGATCCCTTCGCGGCGGGCCGCGGCAGCGCGGGGGCTGCTCCCGGCGAAGCCTCCTTCTCCGGCCTCGTCCGCAAGGGCGCCGACGCACCGACCGCGCCGGCTTTCCTCGATCCGCCGCCATACACCGTCTGGGGCGCAGCCTTCGGCTCGGTCGGCCGCACCGACGGATCGACCAGGGTCGGCTCGGCCAAGAGCGATCTCGACGATGCCCATCTCGCCGTCGGCGCCGATTTTCGGATCATGCCCGGCACGGTTGCGGGCTTTGCGGTCTCCGGCGGCAGCGCCCGGTCCTCGCTCGCCGGCGGTCTCGGCAAGGCCGAGGCCGATGTCTTCCAGGCCGGCCTCTACGGCACGACCCGGCTCGGGCCGGTCAATCTTGCCGCTGCCTTCGGCTATGGCCGGCTCGAGAACGAGATCAAGCGCAGTATCCCGGTGCTCGGCAGCGCATTGTCCTCGTCCTATGCCACCACCGCCTGGAGCGGCCGGCTGCAGGCGAGCGCCGCGGTGCTGTCATGGAACGGCCTGACGCTCTCGCCGCTGGCGGCGCTGCAGGCGATCCAGGC
>NZ_JBFTRC010000051.1:0-29971 GCF_056399325.1 Allobosea sp. 01N443 | reverse complement strand
GTCGAAATCCGATTATCTGAAGCTCGCCGACGCGATCGCCGCGGAGATCGCCGACGGCACGCTCAAGCCGGGCGACCGCCTGCCGCCGCAGCGCAGCTTCGCCTATGACCGCGCGATCGCCGTCTCGACGGCGAGCCGCGTCTATGCCGAGCTGTTGCGCCGCGGCCTCGTCGTCGGCGAAGTCGGCAGGGGCACCTTCATCTCAGGCGATGCCAGGCGTGGCGTGGCGGCGCCAGGCGAGCCGCATGGCAGCCGGATCGACCTCGAGTTCAATTACCCGATCCTTCCCGACCAGACCGCGCTGATCGCCAAGAGCCTGGGCGGCCTGGACAATCCTGCCGCGCTGGATGCCGCGTTGCGACAGGCGACCAGCATCGGGACGCCGGCGGTGAGAGGCGTCGCAGCCACGTATCTGTCGCAGGGCGCATGGTCCGCCTCGCCCGAACAGCTCGTGTTCACCGGCAATGGCCGCCAGAGCCTTGCCGCAGCGCTCGCTGCGGTCGTTCCAGCGGGCGGCCGCTGCGGCGTGGAGGCCTTGACCTACCCCTTCATCAAGAGCATCGCCGCCCGGCTCGGGATTTCGCTGGTGCCGCTGGCGATGGACGAAGACGGCCTGCGGCCCGACGCGGTGCAAACGGCGCATCGCGAGGCCCAGCTCTCGGCCATCTATGTTCAGCCGGCGGTCCAGAATCCGCTGGGCATGACGATGAATGCGGCGCGCAGAGCCGATCTCCTGCGCGTTGTCGAGGAACTCGCGCTTCCGGTCATCGARGACAATGTCTACGGCTTCCTCGACGATCAGCCACCGCTTGCCGCGTTGGCGCCCGCGTCCTGCATCGTCATCGACAGCCTCTCCAAGAAGGTCGCGCCCGGCCTGACGCTTGGCTTCATCGCGTCGCCCCCGCGCCTGCGGGAAAGCGTGGCGGCCTCGGTGCGCGCGGGCGGCTGGACCGCCTCGGGATTTGCGTTTGCGGCGGCGCAGCGGATGCTGGGCGACGGCACCGTTGCCGCGCTTGCGAGACTGAAGCGCCTCGACGCGCGGGCGCGCCAGAGATTGGCGGCCGACCGTCTCTCCGGCTTCGACATCCGGACCAACGGAAAATGCTATCATCTCTGGCTGACCTTGCCGGCGCATTGGCGCTCGCAGGCCTTCGTCGCGGCGGCAGCCAGGCGCGACATCGCGTTGACGCCGTCCTCGACCTTCGCCGTCAGCCCCGGCCATGCGCCCAACGCCGTCAGGCTGGCGCTGGCCTCCCCGACGATGGATCAGCTCGATACCGGCCTGCGCACACTGGCCGCGATGCTGAATGGCGGGGAGGACGACTTCGACTCGACGGAATGAGCGACGCGCGGCCGCTCATGCGCACTCTGTGTCCAGGGACCGGCAGGCAGGCCCGGCCAAGCCCCCCTCTCCGTCAGATCTCGGCGCCTCACATCCTGCAGCCGTTATAGAAGACCTCGGCGCATTGCCGGGCGCGAAGTGCGATCTCGTCGCGATGCGGTGCGGCGCGCTGCCCCATCATCGCGGTGCGCTGCGGCTCCATGATCATCATGCCGCGCAGCATGCCCGACGCGATATGGACATCGTCGATGCGAAGCGTGCCCTTGTCCTTCTGCTGCGTCAGCCAGGCCTCGATGACGCCGTTCACCGGCACGATCGCCAGTTGGTAAAAAGCGCGCGCGACCTCGGGGAAGCGCCCGCACTCGCCGATGACGAGCCGGTTGATGGCGATCGTCTCGGCGCTCAGCGTCAGCACGCCGAAGGCGAACAGGATGCGTTCCAGCGCCTCGCGCRGGTCGAGTTCCTCGCCGACCTCGTCGTCCAGATCGAGCAGGAAGCGGCTGATGCGAAGGCGGATCGTCGCCTCGAAGAGCCCGGCCTTGGTCGGCACGAGCTTGTAGAGCGTCTTGGTCGAGACGCCGGCCCGGTCCGCCACCGCCTTGATATTCGTGCCGGCATAGCCGTTCGACTGGAACTCACGGTCCGCAGCCTCGACGATCAGGCGCATCGTCTCCTCGTCGGGCCGGGTCTGTGGCCGTCCGCGGCAGCGCTTCACCGTTTCGTGAATTTGTACCATGACGGTTTTCCAAATTATCGTTGACACAGGAAAGGTAGCGACTATTTTAGAAAACATCAAGTTTCCATATTGCAGGAACGGCTGATCGCCCAGCCCTGCAGGAGTTGAAGCGATGAGCACCCATCAGGACCGGATTTCCGCCGAACGCGCCATCCCCGCCAACGAGGCAGTGCCGGGGATCGTCGCGGAGAAGCTGGCCGAAGCGGCAGCCTCCCCCGCAGCACCCGTTCAGCCGAAGCGCAGGCTGCGCCAGGCGGCGCTTGCTGGCGTCGCGCTGGCCGCTCTGCTTGGCGCCGGTTCCTGGGGCCATGATTACTGGACGACCGGCCGTTTCGAGGTCTCGACCGACGACGCCTATGTCAAGGCGGACAGCACCACGATCGCCCCCAAGATCTCGGGCTATATCGGAGCGGTGCTGGTGCGCGACAACGAGCCGGTGAAGGCCGGCCAGGTCCTCGCCCGGATCGACGACCGCGACCTCCGCGTCGCGCTGGACCAGGCCAAGGCCGAGGTCGCGGCTGCCCACGCCGCCGTCGCCAGCAAGCAGGCCCAGCTCGACGCCCAGCAATCGCTGATCGACACCGCCCGGGCGACCGTCGAGGTCGACAAGGCCAACCAGACCTTCGCCGAGCAGGACAATGACCGCTACACGAACCTGGCCAGGACCGGCTACGGCTCCGTGCAGAACGCGCAGGCCGCCGTTGCCAAGATCGCGGCTGCCCGCGCCGCAACCGACCGCGACACGGCAGCGCTCGCCGCAGCGCAGAAGCAGGTAGACCTGATCAAGGCCGATCTCGCCCAGGCACGGGCGACCGTCGCGCGTGACGAGGCCGTGCAGCGCCAGGCCGAACTCAACCTGTCCTATGCCGAGATCACCGCCCCGGTCGACGGCGTCGTCGGCAACCGCACGCTGCGCATCGGCCAGTACGTGCAGGCCGGCACGCAGCTCATGGCGGTCGTGCCGCTCGCCGGCACCTATATCGTCGCGAACTTCAAGGAGACGCAGCTCACCGGGGTGAAGCCCGGCCAGGCGGTCGAGGTCGAGGTCGACATGTTCCCGGGCGTCAAGGTCGAGGGCCATGTCGACAGCATCGCGCCGGCCAGCGGCCAGGAATTCGCCTTGCTGCCCCCGGACAACGCGACCGGCAACTTCACCAAGGTCGTCCAGCGCGTTCCGGTTAAGATCGTGCTCGACGCCGGCCATGGCCTGGCGGGCGATCTGCGCCCGGGCATGTCGGTCGTGCCGACGATCAACACCAAGGTCTCGAACGCCGATGTCGTGGCGGACGCGCGCTAGCCGATCCTGAGCATGTCGCAAGGCCGCGCCCCGGTCTTGAGGAGCATGCTTCCGGCACGCGCGCCTGGCTTGCAAGGAGCTGGGTCATGCCGAACCAAACGCCGACTGCCGCCGTCCTCCCGCAGGCTCTTCCCGCGCAGGACAAGGCCAGCCTCTCCACCTGGATCGCGATCATCGCCGGCGCGATCGGCGCCTTCATGGCGATCCTCAACATCCAGATCACCAATGCCTCGCTGCTCGACATCGAGGGCGGCATCGGGACCGGCGTCGACAACGGCGCCTGGATCTCGACCTCCTACCTGATCGGCGAGATCATCGTCATCCCGCTGACGAGCTTTCTCAGCCGGGTGTTCTCGTTCAAGCGCTACATGATCTGGAGCACGGTCGCCTTCGCGCTGTTCTCCATGGCCTGCGCCTTCGCCACCACACTTGGCCAGATGATCGCGCTGCGCGGCCTGCAGGGATTTGCCGGCGGCGTCCTGATCCCCATGGCCTTCACCATGGTGGTGACGCGCCTGCCGAAGTCGCAGCAGCCGATGGGCYTGGCGATGTTCGCGCTGGCCGTGACCTTCGCGCCCGCCATCGGCCCGACCATCGGCGGCTACCTGACCGAGAATTACGGCTGGCAGACCATCTTCTTCATCAACACCATCCCGAGCATCGCGATGGTGATCGCCCTCGCCTTCACGCTGGAAAACCAGCCCATGCAGCTCGGGCTATTGCGCGAAGGCGACTGGGCGGGCATCGCCACGATGGCGATCGGCCTGTCGGCGCTGCAGACCCTGCTCGAGGAAGGCAACAAGGAGGACTGGTTCCAGTCGAGTTTCATCATCCGCCTCACCGCGATCGCGGTCGTGTTCCTGGCGGCCTTCATCTGGATCGAGCTCCGGGTGAAGAAGCCCCTCGTCGACCTCTCCTTGCTGAAGAACCGCAATTTCACCGTCGGCACGATCGCCAATGTCCTCGTCGGCTTCGGCCTGTTCGGCTCGGTCTATGTGCTGCCGCAATATCTCGGCCAGGTGCAGGGCTATAATGCCGAGCAGATCGGCAAGGTGCTGGCCTGGACCGGCCTGCCGCAGCTCCTGCTGATCCCGCTCGTCCCGATGCTGATGAAGCGTTTCGACGTGCGCTACATCACCTTCGTCGGCATCTCGCTGTTTGCGGCCTCCTGCTTCATGAACATCCACATGTCGCTCGACTATTCCGGCGACCAGCTGTTCTGGCCCAATGTCGTGCGCGCCGTCGGCCAGTCCATGGTGATCACGCCGCTGACGGCGATCGCGATGATGAGCATCCAGCCGAAGGACGCCGCCAATGCGTCGGGCTTGTTCAACATGCTGCGCAATCTCGGTGGCGCGGTCGGCACCGCGGTGCTCGGCACGATCATCACCAAGCGCGAGCAGTTCCACTCCAACATCATCGGCCAGGCGGTCACGCCCTTCCGCGAGGAGGTCCGCACCCGCCTCGACCAGATGACGAACTACTTCATGGCGCATGGCATCTCCGACCATGCGGCGGCGCAGCAGCAGGCGGTCATCGCGCTCGGCAAGACGGTCAAGCGCCAGGCCCTGGTGCTCGGCTTCAGCGACACCTTCGCCGTCATCGGCATCATCCTGGTCCTCGCCGCGATCGTGGTCCTGTTCGCCAGGAAGGGCCAAGGCGGCGGTGCAGCGGCCGCGCATTGAAACGCCCTGCCCCGAAGCAGTGGATGCCGACGCCCATCTCCCTCTCGTCCTCGGCGCGTGTGAAGCTCGGGCTCGGCCGCCTCGCTCAGCTGCGCAGCGCCATGCCCTGGCTGTCGAAGACGTGGCAGATCGACGGGTCGATGCGCAGCGGCACATTCTCGCCGTGCCGGACGCGCAATTGCCCGGCGGCCGAGATCGTCAGATTCTCGCCTCCCGCCGTGGTGGCGTAAAGCACGGTCCCGCCGCCGAGATGCTCGACGAGCTGGACCTTGACCTCTCCGAGCACTTCGCCCGCCTCGCCGCCGACCGCGATATGCTCGGGGCGGACGCCGAAGGTCAGCGGCTCGTCCTGGCGCACGGCCAGAGCCGCATCGAGGGAGACATTGCGGCCGGCGACCTCGATCATGTTGGCCGCAGCGCTGGCGCGCGCCGCCAGGAAGTTCATCTTCGGCGAGCCGATGAAACCGGCAACGAACTGGTTGGCCGGCCGGTTATAGAGTTCGAGCGGCGCGCCGGCCTGCATCACGATGCCGTCGCGCAGCACCACGATCTTGTCGGCCATGGTCATGGCCTCGACCTGGTCATGGGTGACGTAGATCATCGTGTTGCCGAGGTCCTGGTGCAGCTTGGCAATCTCGACACGCATCTGCACGCGCAGCTCGGCGTCGAGATTGGAGAGCGGCTCGTCGAACAGGAAGATCTTGGGCTCGCGCACGATCGCCCGGCCGATGGCGACGCGCTGGCGCTGGCCGCCGGACAGGGCGCGGGGGCGGCGCTGCAGATAGCTCTCGATCTTCAGGATCCTGGCGACACGCTGCACGCGTTCGTCGATCTCGGCCTTCCTGTAGCCGGCCGTCTCCAGGCCAAAGGCCAGGTTCTTGTAGACGGTCATGTGCGGGTAGAGCGCGTAGGACTGGAACACCATGGCGATGCCGCGCTGCGAGGCCGGGACATCGTTCATGCGCTCGCCGTCGATCAGGAGGTCGCCGCCGGTGATCTTCTCCAGCCCGGCGATCATCCGCAGCAAGGTCGACTTGCCGCAGCCCGAGGGGCCGACGAAGACGACGAACTCGCCCGGATCGATCGCAAGGTCGATGCCGTGGATGACCTCGACTGCGCCGTAGCGCTTCACCACCTTGTTGAGCTTGATGCTCGTCGCCATCTCGTCCTCCCCATCTTGCCGATCAGCCCCGCCGTTCCGGCCGTGTGACAGCGATCGGTCCTGGTGTTCTTGTCCCGGTTCAGTGCCCGTTCGGGCGCCAGCTCGTGTATTTCGGGTGATCCGGCCCGATCGGCAGTGAGACATCCGCGCCGGTCTGCGCCGACTGGTAGAAGGCCGTCGCCAGTTCCAGCGCCCGGCGCGCATCGGCGATCGTCACCGGAACCGGCGCCCGCCCGTTCAAGGCCTCGTGGAACGCATCCATCTGGCCGAGGAAGCGCCGTCCGACCGGCTGGTAGTCGGCCAGCAACGCCTCGATCCGGGCCGCCACGGCGTCATTCGCCGGCAGGACCGTCCAGGGATCGTCGCCGGGCGAATAGCAGCCGCCGCCGCTCTCGAAGGTCACGTTCTCGAAGCAGAGCCGGAAGCGGCTGATCTCGTTTTGCGCGCCCAGCGTCGCGCTGGCCGCGACCAGGGCGCCGCTCTGCATCTCCAGCGAGGCGGCGACGCAATCCTCGACCTCGATGGCGTTGACCCGCGTCACGGCGCGGGCGAACAGCTTCGCCACCGGCCCCATCAAATAGGTCAGCATGTCGTGGATATGGATGGCATGGGTCATCAGCACGCCGCCGAGCTCGGTCTCCCATTTGCCGCGCCATGGCACGTCGTAATAGGCGGCCGTGCGCTTCCAATGGGTCTCGACCGTGCCGAGATAGGGTGTGCCGGCGATGCCGGAATCGATGATGCGCTTGGCCTTCTGCACCCCGTCGCCATAGCGGTACTGGAAGACCGGCATCAGGATGCGCCCGCTCTGCGCCTCCGCCGTGAGCAGGCGGTCGGCGTCGAAGAGCGAACCGACCAGCGGCTTTTCGCAGACGACATGCTTGCCGGCGGCGAGCGCCCTCGTAACGAGCTCGAGATGGGTCGCCGGCGGGGTCGCGATATCGATGACGTCGATATCGTCGCGGCCGAGCAGCTCGTCGAAATGCTGCGTACGGCTTTCGACTGAGAACTCGTCGGCGACCTTGTCGAGCCGCTCCTGATTGAGGTCGCAGACCGCGGCAAGGCGCCAGCGCTCGGGCCGTGGCGCATAGCCTTCGAGGATATGCGAGCGGCCGATATTGCAGCCGACCACCGCGACGGATTTCACTTCACTCATCAGGCAGCCTCTTGGGACGATGCGCTCGGCAGCCTGCCGGTCTCGGCAAGGTGCTGAGCCTTGAGGGCGATCTCCATCGCCTTGAAGCAGCGCGCCTGCGGCATCGCCGTCTCGGTCCGGTCCAAGACGTCGGCTACGAGCTGGCGGCCATAGGGCAGCTCCACAGCCGAGCAGTCGATATGCTGCATGCCGCTGCGGTCGACGAGGAAAAGATGGTCCTTGCCCGGACGGCCGGCGATGTCGACATACTTGCGCAGCTCGATCGTGCCCTGCGTGCCGATGATGGTCAGCCTGCCATCGCCCCAGGTCGGCAGCCCGTCGGGCGTGAACCAGTCGACGCGGATATAGCCGGTGACGCCATTTTGCGTGCGCAGGTGCATGTCGCCGACATCCTGCAGGCCAGGCCGGTCGGCATTGGCGCGGTTGCCGACCGAGGCGGAGAGGATCTCGGCGTCGTCGGCTGCGGCGAAGAACAGGAACTGCTCGCATTGATGCGAGGCGATGTCGGTCAGGATGCCGCCATAGCGCTCGCGCTCGAAGAACCAGCCCGGGCGCTCGGGCTTGCGGAGCCGGTGCGGGCCCATGCCGATCAGGTTGACGACCTCGCCGATCGCGCCTGCCGCCACCAGCTCGCCGGCCCTCACCGTCGCCGCCACCTCGAAATGCTCGGAATACATGATCGAGACGATCCGCCTGGTCTCGGCCTGCACCGCCTTGACCTCATGCAGCTGGGCCAGACTGGTCACCCCCGGCTTGTCCAGCATCACGTCCTTGCCGTGGCGCATCGCGGTGATCGCGATCGCGGCGCGGTCGGCGGGAACGGCAGCGCTCACGACCAGGTCGATCGCCCGGTCCTCATGGAGCCGGGCCGCCTCAGTGACACGCGGGATCTCCGGGTACCTGGCCATGAACGCGGCCGCGAGATCGTCCTCGGCCGCGTAGAAGCCGGCGCAGGTGGCACCGGTGCGCCGGAGCGCGCCGATCTGACCATGGATGTGGTCGTGGTTGATGCCGATCACGGCGAAGTTCAGCACTCTCATCACGGGCATCCTCAGCGCTTCATGCCGGTCGTGGCGATGCCTTCGATCAGCAGCCGCTGGAAGAACAGGAAGATCAGGAAGATCGGGATCAGCGACAGCACCGACATCGCAAACAGCGCTCCCCAGTCCGAGGTGCCGCTCGAGTCGATCAGCGAGCGCAGGCCGATCTGCACGGTGTAGCTGTGGATGTCGCCGAGATAGATCAGCGGCCCGAAGAAATCCTCCCAGGTCCAGATGAAGGAGAAGATCGCGGCGGTCGCCAGAACCGGCAGCGAGAGCGGCAGCACGATCTTCCAGTAGATCCGCCAGGCGCTGCAGCCATCCATCATCGCCGCCTCGTCGAGTTCACGCGGCAGGCCACGGAAGAACTGGACCATCAGAAAGATGAAGAAGGCGTCGACCGCGAAATATTTCGGAACGACCAGAGGCAGCCAGGTGTTCACCCAGTCCATCTTCAGGAAGAGGACATATTGCGGGATCAGGGTCACGTGATAGGGCAGCATCAGCGTGCCCAGCATCAACGCGAACCAGAAGCTCTTGCCGAAGAACTCGAGCCGCGAGAAGGCAAAGGCCGTGACCGAGGCGGCCATGACGTTGCCGATCGTCGCCAGCACCGAAATGGCCAGCGAGTTCAGGAAAAACGTGCCGAAACTGACCTGCAGGCCGAACCAGCCGGTCTTGTAGGCCTGCAGCGTCACCTGCGACGGGATCAGCGAGGTCTGCCCGCCGAACATGTCGTCGGCCGGGCGCACCGAGCCCGATACCATCCAGAGCAGCGGATAGAGCATCAGGAACGAGACGCCGATCAGCAGCGAGTGGATCAGCACGGAGTGCAGGATGGACCGCTCCGGCGTATCGCCGGGCGGGGCGGCATGCGCGGCGTCATTCATCATAGTGCACCCAGTAGCGCGCCGACAGGAACGAGAAGGTCGTGAAGACGGCAATGATCAGCACCAGCACCCAGGCGAGCGCCGAGGCATAGCCCATGCGAAAGAAGCCGAAGGCCTCCTGATAGAGGTAGAGCGTGTAGAACAGCGTCGAGTTGATCGGCCCGCCCGTGCCGGCGGAGATGATGAAGGACGGCGTGAAGGCCTTGAACGCGTCGATCGTCTGGATGACGAAGTTGAAGAAGATCACCGGCGTCAGCAGCGGCAAGGTGATCCTGAAGAACTGCCGCGCCTTCGAGGCGCCGTCCATATTCGCCGCCTCGTACATGTCCTGCGGAATCTGGCGCAGGCCGGCGAGGAAGATGATCATCGGCGAGCCGAACTGCCAGACCGAGAGCACGACCAGCGTGTAGAGCGAGTAGTTCGGGTTGGAGATCCAGCTCGGACCGTCGATGCCGAAGACCGAGAGCACCGAGTTCACCAGGCCGTCGGCAGCGAAGAGCTGGCGCCAGAGCACAGCGATCGCGACCGAACCGCCAAGCAGCGACGGCAGATAGAACACCGCGCGGTAGAACGGCAGGCCCTTGATGCCGCGGTTGAACGCCATGGCCAGCGCCAGAGCGAAGATCAGCTTCAGCGGCACGGAGAGGATGACATAGATGAAGGTCACCTTCATCGCCGCCGCGAATTTCGCGTCCCCCGTGGCCATGCGGACATAGTTGTCCATGCCGACGAATTTGGGCGACTGCAGCAGGTCGTAGTCGGTGAAGGACAAGTAGAGCGAGGCCAGCGCCGGGCCGAGGGTCAGACCGAGGAAGCCGATCAGCCAGGGCGCGAGGAACATGTAGCCCGCGCCGTTGCCGGCGAAAAAGAAGCGGCTGAGACGCCCGGGCTTCGCCGGGCGCCTTTCTACCGCGTCACCTGCGGTAAAGGACACCATCGCGTCACCCGCGTTTGAGGATCGACGCGGCCTCGGTGACGAACTTCTTGCCGCCCTCTTCCGGTGAGACACCGAAGGCGACTTCCTGGCTGACCCGCTCCAGGACGAAGGCGACTTCGCCGGCACCCTTGGGTGGAGATGGCGGCAGCTTGGCCGTGTAGGGGCCGAGCTTGCCGATATAATCGACGACCTTCTTGCTGACCTCGTCCAAGTCCGGTCCGAGGAGTTCGCGCATGCCGGAGGATGYCGGCACGCCGCGCTCGACGCCCAGGATCTTTGCGCCGCCCGCCTCCGCCACGGTGAAGTTCGCCAGTTTGACCGCGATCTCGGGGTTCTTCGAATCCGAGGCGATCGACCACATCTGCGACGGCTTCAGATACTGCCCCGGCTTGCCGCCCGCCGTGACCGGGAAGGCGGTGATGTCGAGCTTGGCCTTGTTGAGCTGCTGGAGGCCGACGAACTGGTTGGAATGCGGGAACGCGGTCGCGGCATAGCCGAGCGTGAGCGTCGAGGTGTCGAGCGTCGACTTGTCGAGGGCCTGGACATCCGGCGGTACGCAGCCGCCCGATTTGCGCAGTTCGGCCCAGAGCTTGAACCAGTTGCCCGCGTCCTTTTCGTCGAAGGCGAGCTTTCCATCCTCGCCATAGAGCGCCCTGCCGTTCTGCACGAGCCAGAGCTCGAAGCCCGGCTCATGGCCGCTGGCATCCATGGTGGCGTAGAATTTCTTGCGCTTGTTGCCCTTTGCGAAGGCCGCGCATTTGCTGACGAACTCGTCCCAGCTGTTGCCGAACGCCAGCGGAGCGGCGCCAGCCGCCTCCCATGCCGCCGGATCGAACACGGCGCAGGACGAGTTCACGCCGAGATTGATGCCGAAGAGCTTGCCGTCGACACTGCAGGATTCGAGATTGGCCTTGCCGAAATCCTCGATCTTGAGCGCGTTGCCGATGTACTGGTCCAGCGGCACGATCGCGCCGCGGCGGGCGTATTCGAACATGTACCGGTAGTCCATCTGGAGCAGATCCGGCGCATTGCGCCCGGCGACCCGTGTGGCGAGGCGCGGCCAGTAATCGCTCCAGCCGGCGAACTCGGTCTTGGCTTCGATGCCGGCATTCGCCTTCTTGTAAGCATCGACGGCCCGGTTGGTACGGTCGGCACGCTCCTGCGAGCCCCACCAGAATACCCTGATGTCCTTTTGCTGCGCAGCTGCGGGCTTGAGGCCCAGCAGCGAAGCAGCAGCGATACCGGCGCCGGCGCCAAGCAACCCTCGACGGTTAACAGAATAGGCGCTCATCGACTTTCTCCCTCGATTGGTGCGTTTCCAGATTTTGTTTTTGTTTGAACTTGTTGTTCTTGGCGCGCCGGTGCGCGCGGAAGTCTTCGGACGTCAAACCTACTTCGGGCGTCAAAGATACTTCAGGCATCAAAGCGTCTGCAGTCGTCGGAGCTGGTGTCAGGCGGCGAGCTGTATCCGCCCATGCTTGCACGAGCGCGGCCTCGATCCCAGCCCGCAAGTGTAGCGAACCCTGCCCCGTCATGCCCAACAGACGGATGAGCGCGGACGGGCATGCGCTTCGAGCGGTAGCGAGCTGGTTTTGTGGCGTTCCAACCAAGCGCCTTCCTTTGAGCCTTGATAAACTGATACACTAAGATACTAGTATGTCAAAACCGCCTTGAGCGGTGCTGCACAGGCCGAACAGGCGAGAGCGATGGAACGCCAGGGGGAGCA
This sequence comes from Allobosea sp. 01N443, assembly GCF_056399325.1. Classification (NCBI taxonomy): domain Bacteria; kingdom Pseudomonadati; phylum Pseudomonadota; class Alphaproteobacteria; order Hyphomicrobiales; family Alloboseaceae; genus Allobosea; species Allobosea sp. 01N443. The sequence goes on along the minus strand of NZ_JBFTRC010000051.1, from coordinate 18,000 downwards.
TGAAACGGCGGAGGGGCCCGTCCCGCGGGGGCGGTCGGCGAAGTCCGGCCTTCGTCCGCCGCAGCGACGCGTCACCACGGCGACGGTGATCTACGACGAGCTCTACGAGGCCATCGTCAACATGCACCTGGCCCCCGGGACCCCCCTGCAGGAGAAGGCGCTGACCCAGCAATTCGGGGTCAGCAAGACGCCGGTGCGCGAGGCGCTGATCCGCCTCTCGGAGGACGGACTCGTCGACATCTTCCCGCAATCGGGCACCTTCGTCTCGCATGTGCCGCTCAGCGCAATCCCCGAGGCGCAGGTCATCCGGCTGGCCCTTGAAGACACGGCGATCAAGCGCACGGCCGAGATCGCGACCGTCGCCGACATCGCCCAGCTCGACGCCAAGCTGGCGAACCAGCGGATGCTGGCCGAGATCGGCGACATGGACGCCTTCCACGCGGCGGACGAAGCCTTCCACGAGGCGATCGCGCTGATCGCCGGCTATCCCCGCATCTGGAAGCTGCTGCGCCAGGTGAAGGTCCAGATCAACCGGGCGCGCCGGCTGACCCTGCCGGTCCCCGGCCGCATGCACCAGGTCATCGGCGAGCACGAGGTCATCCGCGACGCCATCGCGCGGCATGACGTCGAGGCCGCGCGGGAGGCCATGCAGACCCATCTCAACGTGGTCATCCCCGACCTGGCCCGGCTGCGCGTCGCCCATCCCGACTATTTCGTCTGACGGCCGGTCATTGCAGCCGGCGATCAAGCCCGGCGCGGTGATCCGGAGGGTTTCAAAAAACAAGAGACTGACGAGGAAATGCAGACATGACGGATGCGGCGATGACCTTGAGTGACGAACGCCATCGCGTGGCCCTGGTCGGCACCGGCCACCGCGGAGCCGGCATGTGGGGGCGCGAGCTCCTCGCCGGCTGGCGCGATTGCACCGAGTTCGTCGCGATCTGCGACGTCAACGAATTGCGCGCCAGCCATGCCCGCCAGGAGATCGGCACCAATGCGCCGATCTATACCGATGTCGACACGATGCTCGCCGTGGCAAAGCCCGAGATCGTCATCGTCTGCAGCCGCGACGACACCCATGACGACATCATCATCAAGGCGCTGGAGGCCGGCTGCCGGGTCATCACGGAAAAGCCGATGACCACGACGCCGGAGAAATGCCGCCGCATCCTCGAGGCCGAGATCCGCACCGGACGGCAGATCGACGTGACCTTCAACTATCGCTTCGCGCCGACTGCCGCCCGGATCAAGCAGCTGCTGCTCGAGAACGCCATCGGCACCGTCACCTCGGTCGATTTCCACTGGTATCTCGATACCAAGCACGGCGCCGACTACTTCCGGCGCTGGCACGCCTATGAGAAGAATTCCGGCAGCCTGTTCGTGCACAAGTCGACCCATCATTTCGACCTGCTGAACTGGTACCTGGACTCGACCGCGCTCGAGGTTTCCGCTTTCGGCACGCAGCGCCATTACGGCCGCAATGGCCCGTTCCGCGGCGAGCGCTGCCAGACCTGCGCGCATACCGTCGCATGCGACTTCCATCTCGACATCAGCAAGGATCCCTGGCTGACGGCGCTCTATGACGAGCCCGCCGAGGTCGATGGCTATTTCCGCGATGGCTGCGTCTATCGCGAGGATATCGACATTCCCGATACGATGACGGCGATGCTGCGCTACGAGAACGGCGTGATCGCCTCCTACTCGCTCAACACCTTCATGCCGATCGAGGGGCACCACCTCGCCTTCAACGGCACCAAGGGCCGCATCGAGATCCGCCAGTACGAGCGCCAGGCCTTCGAGGTGCCCGACCACGACGAGATCATGCTGATGCGGAATTTCGGCAAGGCCGAGCGCATCCGCGTGCCGCATGCCAGCGGCGGCCATTTCGGTGGCGACGACCGCCTGCGCGACATGCTGTTGCGCCCCGGCCTCAAGGACCCGCTCGGGCAGCGCGCCGGGGCACTGGCCGGCGCCATGTCGATGCTGTGCGGCGCGGCCGCGATGGCCAGCGTCAAGCAGGGCCGGCCGATCACGCTCAAGGAACTGGGCGGATTGCCGGACGGCATCCAGATCTGATCCGCGCGGGGTTGGGCAGACTGCCGGGCCGTGCGCCGCAACCGGACATCGGGCCTCCCAGCGATGGCCGGCATGCGGAACGGTGCGGCGCCTACCCCCAGCGGAGCGCGGCCGTATGGACGGGCGCGTCCCAGAGCTGGATCAGGCTGTCGTCCAGCGCCGTCACCGTCAGCGAACAGCCCGCCATGTCCAATGAGGTGACGTAAGAGCCTACCAACCCGCGCGCGATCGAGAGACCGCGCCCCGCCATGACGCGCCTTGCAGCATTGGCCATCAGATAGAGCTCCATGGCAGGAGTCCCGCCGAAGCCGTTGACGAGCAGCAGGCAGGGCGTGCCGTTCTTCAGGGAGAGATCGTCGAGGATCGCGCCCATCATCTCGTCGGCGATGGCATCCGCGGTTGCCAGCTTCACGCGCCGCCGGCCCGGTTCGCCGTGGATGCCGACGCCCATCTCCATCTCGTCCTCGGCGAGTGTGAAGGTCGGCTTGCCGGCTGCGGGCACGGTGCAGGAGGTCAGCGCCACGCCCATCGAGCGGGTGCGCCGGTTGACCTCGTCGCCGAGCGACTTCAGCGCGTTCAGATCACGGCCCTGCTCGGCGGCCGCGCCGACCATCTTCTCGACGATCAGCGTGCCGGCGACGCCACGCCGGCCGGTGGAATAGATCGAGGCCGGGACCGCAACGTCGTCATCGGTGATGACCGTCGCAACCGGGGTCTCGGCCATCTCGGCGGCCATCTCGAAATTCATCACGTCGCCTTCATAGTTCTTGACGATGAAGAGCGAGCCCGCCGAGGTGGCGACGGCGTTGACGGCCGCAAGCATCTGGTCTGGCGTCGGAGAGGTGAAGACCTGGCCCGGGCAGGCGGCATCGAGCATGCCGGTGCCGACGAAGCCGGCATGCAGGGGTTCATGGCCCGAGCCCCCGCCCGAGATCAGCGCGACCTTGCCCGGCATCAGTGCCTTGCGCCGAACGAACTTCTCCTCTTCGCCAAGCATGAGGATATCGCCGTGGATGGCGGCAAGTCCCTGGAGGCTCTCCGACAGGATGCTGTCGACCGCGTTGATCAGCTTCTTCATGGGCTCTCCCCCCGCATCTCGGCTTCGTCGTCATCGGCCGCGACCGGAATCAGCGAGACCAGGCCGCGCGCGACCCCCAGCACGATATGGTCGGCCCGGGCATTCAGGTCGGCGCTGCCGAAATCCGGCAATTCGACCACGAGCCGGCGCATCGGCCGGGCGGTGTCGACCACCTCGAGACGCCCGGGATGGGCGGCCCGGTAAGCATTCAGGAAGGCCTCGCGTTCCGAGGGCGCGAAATGGCAGACATGGAAGATCGTCTCCAGATGCTGGACCGGCACGGGCGTGACATAGGCCGGGTTGACGATCTGCGAGATGAAGCTGCGGTTCTTGCCGAGGGCTTCCGCCAGTCGCTGCCGTGTGCCGGAAGGACGGTTCTCGATGACCGCGCGCAGGATCGCCTTGTACTCGGCCAAGGGCGAAGGCACGCTGGCAAGGGTTTCCAAGCCTGTCATGCGTCCGCCCCTGGCTGCGAGAGATCGACCGCGCGGATCGCTTCCTTTGCCAGCGCCAGCTGCCCGGGAGAGACCGATACCGCCCGGACGCCGGCCCGCAGCAAGGCGGCGATGGCGCGCGGATCGCCTCCCGCGTCGCCGCAGAGGCTGACCTCCCGACCCTGCTCCGCACCATGGCGCGCGACATGCGCGATCATCGCAAGCACGCCGGGATGCAGGACATCGGCATAGGCCGCGACCTCCGCCCCATCGCGCGCGGCAGCAGTCGCGTATTGCGTCAGATCGTTCGAGCCGATCGAGAAAAACGCGGCGTCGAAGCTCGCGACCGCCACGGCGGCCGCGGGAATCTCGACCATGATGCCGAGTGCGGGCGCGCCATGCGGCACGCCGTCGGCCGCAAGTTCCGAGAGAACGCCGTCCAGCAGCCCCCTCGCCTCCTCCAGTTCCCGCGCTGCCGTCACCATGGGCAGCATGATCTTGAGCGGGCCGAGGCTCGCCGCCCGGGCCAATGCGCGCAACTGGACGCGAAAAGTTCCGGGATGGCGCAGCGACAGCCTGATGCCGCGCAGGCCGAGAAAGGGATTGGTCTCGCCATCGAGCGTGTAGCCGGCGATGGGCTTGTCGCCACCGGCATCGAGCGTGCGGATCGTCACCGGCCGGCCGGCCGCCCAGTGCAGCAACCCGGCATAGGCCTCGAACTGGCGCGCCTCATCCTGCAACGCCTGCTCGACCAGAAACTCCGTGCGGGTCAGGCCGATGCCGTCGCAGGCCTCGGCCGGGAAGCCGGCGACATCGGCCATCCCCGCGACATTGACCATCACGGTAATCGGGGTCCCGTCGCGGGTCAGCGCAGGCTCGCGCTTGCGGGTTTCCGCCTGGGTCCGCACTTGGCCGAGTTCGTCTGCCCGCTGCCGCGCCGCGTCGATGCTCGCACGCGACGGTCCGGTCAGGACGAGGCCCGCCATGCCGTCGACGACGACCGTGCCGGAGACCGCCTCCCAGTCGGAGCCGATGCCGACCACCATCKGCACGCCACGCCCGCGCGCCAGCATGGCGACATGGCTGGTCGGGCTGCCGGCCCCGAGCACGATGCCGCCACCTTGCGACCAATCGATGCCGAGGAAGGCGGAGGGCGGCAGGTCCTGAGCCAGGATGACGGCGCCGGGCGGCGCATCCGTCAGCTCGGGCAAGCCGAAAAGCTGGCGCAGAACCCGGTCCCGGATATCTGCCAGATCTGCGGCGCGGGCGCGGAAATAGGCGTCGTCGGCCGCCTCATAGCCTGCGATCTCGTCCGCCAGCGCCTGGCGCCAGGCCGCGTCGGCCGGCACACCACTCTCGATTGCGGCAAAGGCCCCCTCGGTCAGGGCATCGTCCTCAAGCAGCGCCACCTGGAAGCCCACGATATCGGCGGCCTCGCCGTGAAGGCTGGCAGCCAAACCCGTGACCGCCTGGAGGGAGGCGGCAACCGCATCCGCCAGGGCCTGTCGCTCGCTTGCGACCGGCCCCGTCTTGCGCTGCATCTCGCCGACGGCGCGAAAGATCACCGCCGGGCCGAAGGCGATCCCGGTCGATGCGGCGAGGCCGGAAAGGCGGCGTTCCATCACGCCTCACTCCTCGTCGAACTTGCGTGCGACGATATCGACGAGCGCGGCCAGCGCCGCGGACGCATCGTCGCCGCTGGCCTTGAAATGCAGCACTTCACCCTTGGCCGCCTTGACGCGCATGATCTTCACCGGGCTCTTGGCATCGGTCCACGGGCCGGCCGCGCTGGTGGCCACCTCGATACGGGAGCCGAAGCGCTTGGCGGTCTGGGTAAGCTTCACCGAGGGCCGGGCATGAAGCCCGATCTTGTTGGTGAGCAGGGCGCTGGCCGTCACCTCCTGCATCCCTTCATTCCTCTCGCTACCTTGCCTCTGGCTGGCATTGGCCGACATCTCGTTCATGCCGACATCAATTCCTCGGCGGTCGCCTGCACGACCGCCAGCGGCGAGCCGCCGGACGCTTCGGTCGCGGCCATCACGGCGCCTTCCACAATGGGGGCATTACAGATGACGATGCGCTCGCGCCGCTCCTCCGGCATCATTTCCACCGCCATCTCGCTATTGGTCTCGGCCCCGCCAAGATCGACCAGGATGGCGACGCCCGCCTCCGACCATGCCTTGTCGATCGCAGCCATGATGGCGGCGACATCGGTGCCGAGGCCGCCTTCGGCATTGCCCCCGGCCGCGGCGAGCGGGACATTGTCGCCGACCATCTGGCGGACCATGTCGGCGGCGCCTTCGGCGACCTTGGCCGAGTGCGACACGATGACGATGCCGACATTCTTGCTGGCTGGCATGATTTCAGGCTCCGATGGCATTGCAGATTGCGGTGGCGAGCAGCGCCGATGAGCGTGCCCCGGGGTCCATATGGCCGACCGAACGCTCGCCCAGAAACGAGGCGCGTCCGCGAATGGCCCTGAGCGGAACCGTCGCCTCGGCCGCGTCCTTCACGACCTCGGGAAGGCGCTTCGTGAGATCGGCGCCGCCCTGAGCGAGGGCGACCTGGAGCGGCGCCAGCACGTCGAGCATGGTCTTCTGGCCGAAATCGGACTTGCCGCGTGCCTTCACGGCCTCGATAGCCGCGGCCAGCGCTCGCGCCAGATCCGCAACCGTCGGCTCTGACGGCAGCTCCTTGCCCAGCGCCATGAACAATGTGCCGTAGAGAGGCCCCGAGGCGCCGCCGACCTTCATGACCAATGTCGTGCCGATAGCCTTCAGGGCGTCGGGCAAGGGCTTTGCCGCGATCGGATCCATGTCCGCCAGCACGGCCTCGAAACCGCGCTTCATGTTCAGGCCGTGGTCACCGTCGCCAATAGCCTGATCGAGCGCCGTCAATTCATCGGCATGGCCGACGATCGCCCCGGTCATGGCCTCGATCAGCCTCTTCTTCAGCGCGCCATCCATGGTTCACCTCACCCTCTGGCCGTCGGCATCGAAGAACAGCGGCCTGAGCAGGCTCACGCTGACCTCGTCGCTGACATCCAGTCCTTCATCGGGATCGACCAGACTGACGATCTGCTGCTGGTTCACCGCGATATGCAGGTGGTTCTGGTCGCCGAGCCGCTCGATCCAGTTGACCTTGCCCGTTACCGCGCCGTTGCCCGCCTTGGCGATGGCGAGATGCTCGGTGCGCACGCCGATCGTGGTCGTGCTCGCCGGCGCCTCCAGATTGGGAAAGAGTGCGCGCGGCAGCAGGTTGATGCCGGGGCTGCCGAGCCGGGTGGCGACATAGATGTCGGCCGGGTCCTCATAGATGCTGCGCGGCGTGCCGATCTGCACGAGGCGGCCCTGGTTGATCACGCCGATCCGCGAAGCCAGCGTCATCGCTTCGGTCTGGTCATGGGTGACGTAGAGGATGGTCGCGCCCAGGTCCTGCTGGATATGCTTCAGCTCGATGCGCAATTCCGCGCGCAGCTTGGCATCGAGCGAGGAGAGCGGCTCGTCCATCAGGTAGATGGACGGGCTGCGCACCAGAGCGCGGCCGATCGCGACGCGCTGCATCTGGCCGCCGGAGAGTTGTGTCGCGCGGTTCTGCAGCTTGTCCTCGATCCTGAGCAGCTTTGCGACATGGCCGACCGCGCGCCGGATCTCGTCCTCCGGCGTGCGCCGTGTCGGCGAACGCAAGGGGAACGCGAGATTGTCGAAGACGCTCAGATGCGGATAGAGCGAATATTGCTGGAACACGAAAGTGACGTCGCGCGCCGCCGGCGGCAGCGCGGTGACGTCGACGCCGCCGATGAAGATCCGGCCGTCATCCGGGGTTTCCAGCCCGGCGACGAGGCGCAAGACTGTCGTCTTGCCAGCGCCTGTCGGCCCCAGCAGCACCACGAACTCGCCATCGGCGATGGTAAGCGACAGGTCGCTCGCGGCCTGCACCGCGCCGAACCGCTTCGAGACCTGCGTCAGCGTGACTTCAGCCATGGGTGCGCCTCGTCGTGCCGGCCTCATGCAAGGCGGAGCGAATCGCCTTCCCCGTCGCCGCATCGAACAGCGACAGCCGCTCCGGCCTGAACGAGAGACTGACGCGGTCGCCGGCGACAACCGGCATATGGGCGGGCAAGCGCGCCTTGAGCTTGCCGCGCGGGGTGGCGACCGTCACGATCTGGGTCGTGCCGAGATATTCGGTGCCGAAGATCTCGCCCGGAAGGGCGCTGCCTTGCCGGCCGGGATCGCCGATGACGATCTGCTCCGGCCGCACCCCCAGCGCCAGCGGCCCGGGCGCGTGGCTCTCGCGCAGTTCCGGCAAGGTCACGGAGGCGGCATCGATGCTGACCGAGGTCGAGCCCGCAATCGCTGCGCCGTCGAAACGAACGAAGTTCATCGCTGGCGAGCCGATGAAATCCCCGACGAACATCGAGTTCGGCCGGTCATAGATCTCCTGCGGCGAGCCGAGCTGCTCGATCACGCCATCATTCATCACCGCGATCTTGTCGGCCATCGACATGGCCTCGAGCTGGTCGTGGGTGACGTAAACCGTCGTCGCCTTCAGCCGGTCGTGTAGGGCGCGCAGCTCGCCGCACATCAGATGGCGGAACTCGGCGTCGAGCGCGCCCAATGGCTCGTCCATCATGAAGGCCTTCGGCTCGCGCACAATGGCGCGGCCGAGCGCGACCCGCTGCCGGTCGCCGCCGGAAAGGCCGGATATCGATTTGTCGAGCAGATGCTCGATGCGCAGCACGCGCGCCGCTTCCTCGACGCGCCGTCTCGTCTCGTCCCTGGGCACGCCCATCGAGACCAGCGGAAAACTGATGTTCTTGCGCACGTTCATATGCGGGTAGAGCGCAAAGAGCTGGAACACCATGGCGATGTCGCGTTCGCGCGCCCGCTTGAAGGTGACGTCCTCGCCGTCGAGCTGGATGCTGCCGGAGGATGGCAGTTCCAACCCCGCAACCATCCGCAATGTCGTGGTCTTGCCGCAGCCCGACGGACCCAGCAGGCAGAAGAAATCGCCATCCTCGACCGTGAAGCTGGTATCGCGCACCGCCATGAAGGCGCCGAACCGTTTCACCAGATTATCGACCCGGATCTCGGCCATGGCTCACTCCGGGAACTTGGTGACGAAGGTGAACATGACGACGCCGATCAGGGTCGTGACGAAGGAATAGCCGTAGAGCGCAAGCGAGAAGGGCTGCAGCAGCATCAGCACGCCGGCCGAGATCAGCACCGTCGCCAGTGTTTCCATCGGGCCGCGTCGCAGCGCCTTCGGCCAGCGCGACGCGGCCGCGCCTTCGCGCTCCCGGGGATGGCTCAGATGCCGGTTCATTTGCAGGTTCATTTGCGCACCGCCCCGAAGGTGATGCCGCGCAGGAGGTGCTTGCGCAGCAGCACGGTGAAAACCAGGATCGGTATCAGGAACAGCGTCGTTCCGGCCGCCACGGCCGGCCAATCCTGCCCGCCCTCCCCGATGATGATCGGGATAAAGGGCGGYGCGGTCTGCGCCGTGCCCGAGGTAAGCAGAACGGCGAAGGCATATTCGTTCCAGGCGAAGATCAGGCAGAAGATCGCGGTCGCGACGATGCCGGTCGTGGCCTGAGGCAGCACGACCTTGCGGAAGGCCTGCAGCCGCGTATAGCCGTCGATCATCGCCGCTTCCTCGTATTCGCGCGGGATCTCGTCGATGAAGCCCTTGAGCAGCCAGACGGCCAGCGAGACATTGACCGAGGTGTAGAGCAGGATCATTCCCAGCCGCGTGTCGGAAAGGCCGAGTTCGCGATACATCAGGAAGATCGGGATCGCGACGGCGATCGGCGGCATCATCCGTGTCGACAGGATGAAGAACAGCAGGTCGTCCTTCAGCGGCACCTTGAAACGCGAGAAGGCATAGGCCGCGCAGGTACCCAGGCCGACCGAGAGCAGYGTCGAGCCGAAGGCGATGATCAGCGAATTGACGAAGCGCGGCACGTAGTTCGACGGGCCGACGACCACCATGCTGCGCGAACGGGTGATCTCCTCGCAGGCGGAATTCGCAGGCGGGAGCGAGGCAAGGTAGTCCGCCGTCTGGCGCGAGCGCGTGTTGAACAGGTTGCAATAGCCTTCGATCGAAGGCTCGAAATGCAGGAAGGGCACGACCTTGGGTGGGTAGGAGATCGAATCGGGCGGCGTCTTGATGCTGGTCAGACCGATCCAGAGCAGCGGCACGATCGCCACCAGCGCGTAGAGGGCGACGATGGTGCCGGCCAGCAGCTTGACGCGACCACTCGGCGCGACGACGGAATGGGCCGTGGAGAGAGCGCCGCTCATCGTGCCTTCACCTTGTTCAGCGCCTTCACATAGATGTTCGCCAGCCCGAACACGGCGACGAACAGGATAATTGCGAAGGCGGAGGAATAGCCGGTGCGCCAGGCCTCGAAGGCGGCGCGCTTCAGCGTGATCGAGGCGAGTTCAGTGGTCGAGCCCGGTCCGCCGGAGGTCAGAAGATTGACCATGTCGAACATCTTGAAGTTCTCGATACCGCGGAAGAGTACGGCCAGCATGATGAAGGGCAGGCACATCGGCAGCGTGATCGAGATGAATTGCCGCCAGTTGCTGGCCCGGTCGACCTCCGCTGCCTCGTAGATGTAGTCCGGGATCGAGCGCAGGCCTGCGAGGCAGATCAGCATCACGTAGGGCGTCCACATCCAGGTATCGACGATGATGATCGCCCAGGGACTCAGGGTCACATCGCCGAGCATCTGGAAGGAGGACGGCGGAATGCCGGAGAAGAACGAGACCACGTAATTGAACAGGCCGATCTGCGGCTGGTACAGGAAGGTCCAGAAATTGCCGACCACCGCCGGCGAGAGCATCATCGGGATCAGGATCAGCGTGGTCCAGAAGCCATGGCCGCGGAACTTGCGGTCGATCAGATAGGCCAGCGCGAAGCCGATGACCATCTGCAGCAGGATCGTCCAGAACACGAAATGCGCCGTCGCCTGCATGCGCTGCCAGATTTCGGGATCCGACAGGATCGTCTGGTAGTGCTCGATCCCGACATTGCGCAGCGGCGCATTGGGGCGATTGGCGCGGTAATTGGTGAAGGAGAGCTGGATCGTCCAGATCAGCGGAAACAGGTTGATCACGAGCAGGAGGATCATCGTCGGCGCGATGAAGATCCAGGCGATCGCCCTGTCGCTGAGGCCCCGGACCCGGTGGGCGATCGGGGGATAGGCTGCGCGCATCGCTGCCGCGCTCCTGATGCCGGTGACGTCGCTCGCATTCATGACTCAGCACCGTTCAAAGGCAAGGTCGGGAACTGGCTGCGCCGCCTGTGAGAGGCGCAGCCCCGGTTCGGCTGGGGGGAAAGCCCCGCTTACGTCAGAACTTGCCGTCTTCCTTGAAGACCTTGGTCCAATCCTGGATCAGCAGGTCGAGCGCCTGTTTGGCTGTGCCCTTCTCCGCCACGACATAGTCGTGGATGCGCGCCTGCTCCGCCTGCATCAGCTGCGCGTAGGAGGGCTCGGCCCAGAAATCGACGACCTGGCCCATGGCGACGAGGAAATCGGCCGCGAAGGGCGCAGATTTGGCGAAGCCGGGATCGTTCAGCACGCCCTTGTGGCAGGTATAGCCGCCGAGCTCCCACCACTTCTTCTGCACATCGAGCGAGGCGAACCATTTGACATAGGACAGCGCCTCGGCCTGGTTCGGCGAGTAGGCGACGACCGAGAGGCCCTGCCCGCCGAGCTGCGAGCCCTTCTCCTTCTCAGGCGGATTGACGAAGAAGCCGATCTTGTCGCCGCCGACATTCGGATCCTTGTACAGGCCGGGGAAGAAGGCGAACCAGTTCATCTGCAAGGCCGCCTGCCCGGATTTGAAAGCGTCCAGACCCTCCTGCATATAGGCGTTGGAGTAGCCCGGCGGGGTGCAGCACTTGTACAGGGACTTGTAGAACTCCAGGCCCTTCACGGCGTCCTCGGAGTTGACGAAGCCGGCCATGGCGTAGGGCTTCTTCGGGTCCTCATATTTGAAGCCGAACGGATAGAGCGCGTTGGCGACGCCCATCGTGATGCCTTCCGAGCCACGCTCGGTGAAGATGGCCGCGCCATAGACCTTCTTGCCGTCGATGTCGCGGCCCTGGAAGAACTCGGCGATCTGCTTCAGCTCGGTCTGGGACTTCGGCGCCGCGAGCTCGCGGTTGTACTTCGCCTTGAATTCGGCCTGCAACTCGGGCCTGGAGAACCAGTCCTTGCGGTAGGTCCAGCCGAGCGCATCGCCCATAGCCGGCAACGCCCAGTAGTTTGGCGTGTTCTTCGGCCATTCGGCATAGCCGGTGACTGTCGCCGGCATGAAGTCGTCGATCTTGATGCCTTCCTTGGCGAAGAAATCGTTCAGCTTCACATAGTGCTTGTTCTCGGCGGAGCCACCGATCCACTGCGAGTCACCGATGATCAGGTCACAGAGCTTGCCCTTGGAATTGAGCTCGTTGAGCATGCGGTCGGCGAAATTCGGCCAGGGCACGAACTCGAACTTCATCGCGATATTGGTCTTGGCGGTGAAGTCCTTGGAGAGTTCGACCAGCGCATTGGCCGGATCCCAGGCCGCCCAGCAGAGCGTCAGCGACTTGCCCTGTGCCTGGGCCCCGGGGGCAGCAAGTGCCGCGCTCCCRGCAATGGTCGCGGCCAGCATCCATGTCCTGAATTGTGTCATGTGCTTCCCTCCCTTGGCGTGCCGTCACCAGCCGTCATTGGGGTGACGGGCGAACCTGCGCGACCGCGAAGGGCACAGCCGACGCGGGATGTTTCCTCACGCCGCCTCGGAACGAGCCGTCCAAGTTCAGCGATTTGTTTAGTGAACTCTCAATCACTAAACATGTCAAGCAACGACGACCCCGGACAACATATTGCAGTGCAACCGTTTTTATTGCGATGCACAAGTTCAGTGAACTGTTGGGCATGGCCGAGTCGAGGCCGCGCTGGACAATCTCGGTGGCGCGGTCGGTGCCGCCGTGCTTGGCACGATCATCATCAGGCGCGAGCAGTTCCACTCCAACATCATCGGCCAGGCGGTCATCGCGCGCGGCAAGACCGCGAAGCGCCAGGCCCTGGTGCTCGGCGACAGCCTCGCCATCATCGGCATCATGCTGGTCCTCGCCGCGATCGTGGTCCTGTTCGCCAGGAAGGGCCCAGGCGGCGGCGCAGCGGCCGCGCATTGAAAGGCTCGGCCCTGCCGGTTGCGATTGCGGCCAGGGTGAGAGCCTTCAGTCGGCCGCGTGGCCGGAGCCGGATTGCCGGATCGCCGCCTGCAGGGCGTCCGGCGCGACGGGCTTGTGCAGCACGCGGTATCCGGTCGCGTTCAGCTCCCGCAGCCGCTCCGGCATAGTGTCGCCGGTGACGATCAGCGCCCGGGCACGATATCCCAGTTTTTCCGCCAGGCGTTCGACGGCCTCGCTGCCGGTCAGCCCGGCCTTGAGCCGATAATCCGCGATGATCAGGTCCACCCTGCCTGCGCCCACCTTGGCATGGCGCCGGCAAAGCTCCTCGACGTCCGTCCCGGCGATGGCCTCGTGGCCCCAGGCCGTCAACAGGCTGACATTGGCGTCAAGCACCTGAGGATCATCGTCCAGGACCATGATGCGAAGACCGGGCGGGAAGGCCTGCGCCCGCGCCGGCGCCAGCCCCGAGGCCGGCGGATCGATCCGCGGAATCCGCACGGAGAATGTCGAGCCCTTGCCGGCTGTGGAGCGCAACCCGATGGGATGCTCGAGCAATGCCCCCAGGCGCCGAACGATGGCGAGACCGAGGCCAAGTCCCTGCTCGCGGTCGCGTTCCGGATTGCCGAGCTGGGTGAACTCCTCGAACACGGCCTGATGCTGCTCCTGGGGAATGCCCGGCCCGGTATCGACCACGAGAATCTCGATCGCCTCCCCGCGACGGCGACTGCCGATCAGCACGCGGCTGTCGGGGGCGTGGCGGAGCGCGTTCGACAGGAGATTGTCGAGGATGCGCCTGAGCAGTTCCGGATCGCTATCGCCCCAGGCATCGCCCGGTACCGCGCGCAGATCGATGCCGCGCTGGCGCGCCTGGGGTGCGAAGACCTCCTGCAGGTCCGCCAGCATCCTGCCGAGATGAACCGGCTGCCGTCGCACCGGAACGAGGCCGGCATCGAGTTGCGAAACGTCGATGAGGCCGTTCAGCAGCCCGCCGAGCGAGCCGATGGCCGCGTCCAGCTTGTCGGCGATCCCACTGGCTTCATGGCTTCCGACAGCGCCGCGCCGGGCGAGCGTTCCGAGCGTCGCTGCAAACAACGCGAGCGCGTGGACCGGCTGTCGCAGGTCGTGGCTCGCCGCCGCGAGGAAACGCGTCTTGGCCTTGTCGGCCGCCGTGGCGCGGTCCCGCTCGCGCTCGAGCCCGCGCACCAGCGCCAGATTCTCGAAGCGCAGGGCGACCGTCTCCTTCAGGGTACGGTAGGTGACCCGGCAGCAAAAGAGATAGGCGCCGATCAGGCAGAGCTGGAACAGGGCATAGACCGAATAGATCGACCCTTCCTGCATGAGACAGCGCAGGGCGAAAGGCAGGTGCATGGCGATCAGCAGGCCGATATAGGCCGGCGGATAGGCCGAGAGGGACGGCACCGCTCCACCCGACAAGCCGGTCAGCACGATGCAGACGAAGGCGATCAGATGCGGCTGCGTCGGTTCGAAACCGAACCAGCCGAGCGCTCCCCAGAGCAGGCTCGACAGGATCGACAGGACCGTGAAACGTCGGGCCCAGTTCGTCGCCTCGGCCTCGCCGTCAATCCGGGCGAAATAGCGCCGCGACAGCAGCAGGCGGGCTCCGGTGAGGAGATAGGTCGCGCCGATCCAGCCGATCAGCAGGCCGACCGGCACCACCTCGCGCATCACATAGGCGACGGGCCAGGGGATCACGAGATTGGCGAGCAGGATAGAGCCGGACTGGCGATAGAGGAGTTCGACCAGAGCCGCACGCAGATGGGTGCTGGTGTCAGGCGTCAGCGCCGGGACCCGCATGATTGCTCCTTCCTGCGCCGGCAAGCGCTCACCGCGCAGGGGTGATGCCGCAGGGCCCGTAGCCAGTGACGCGCGCCCAAGGAATAGTCACGCATCATGATTCCTCGCCACACGTCCAGGACGCCGGCCGCTCCAGCCGAAGAAACCGCCTGCCGCATCATTCTGGCCGACGACCATGTCCTGATCCGCGAAGGGCTGAAGCTTCTGATCGCGACGCAGCAGGACCGTACCGTCGTGGGCGAGGCCGCGGACGGCGCAAGTCTTGCCGCATTGCTGAAGGACAGGCCGGCCGAGCTTCTCGTGCTCGACCTGGGCATGCCCGGGCTGACGGGCCTGCGCTCCATCGGCGAGCTGCGCCAGGCCTATCCGCGCCTGAAGATCCTGATCCTGACGGCGAACACCGATCCGCAGATGGCCCAGGCGGCGCTGGCGGCGGGGGCCGACGGCTATGTCGTGAAGGGCAGCGATCTCGACGAGCTGTTCAACGCCCTCGCCGCCCTGCAACGGGGCCATCCCTATGTCAGCCTMCCGCTGCGTGACGCCACGCTCCAACAAGGGGCGGGCACACCGGGCGGCATCCCGTTCGATGCGACCACATCTGTTGCGCTGACGCGGCGGGAAAGTGAATTGCTGGTCCTGATCGCCGGTGGCGCCACGACCCGCGCCGTCGCCGCACGTTTTGGCATCAGCCCCCACACTGCCCGCAAGCACCGGGAGAACCTCATGCGCAAGCTCGATCTGCACAGCGCTACGGAACTTGCAGCCTATGCGGTGCGCGTCGGCCTGCCTGTCGGTTGACGCGGCACCGCACCGCCGCCAACGCTGCCGCGGTCCCCAAGTTCCCTGCCCGCCTGCCCTAGCGGGCATAGCCCGGCCGTCGCCGCGCGGGCTGTGACGGCTGCGTAGCCGCGGCCTCGTCAGCAGCAAGGCGGCAACAGAACGGCTTTAACGGACAAGGGCGACCTCGGGCGGGACCAGAAACCCGCCTGGCGAAGGATCGGGCCCCGCACTGTCGCGTCTCCGCAGGCGGCGTTCAATACGGCAGATGCCGTATTTCATCTCTTCGGCGCTGCTGCCGCGACCTGGGAGGCGGCCGATGCGCCGCCTCGACCGGCTTCGTCAGCGCAAGCCTCGCGCATGGTCGGCAAACGATCGCCCTCGCGCGGCGCCGAAATACGGCATCCGCCGTATTTCTCCGAGGCCTCGCCATCCATACAGTCCCGGCTTTCGGCGACGGCATTGGCGGCAAGCCGCGGGCTTCCGGGATCGCACGAGAACCTCATGATTGGCGGACAGAGTGATCGACCATTTGCAGCGCGCCTTGTCCCGGACCACGGCCCGTGTCGGACCGCAGTTCGCAATTGCCGTGGCGTTTTCGGCCGCCCTGTCGATCCCACTGGCCCGGGCCGACGGGGGCCAGGGCGGAGGTATGAACAGAAGCCCAGGCGGCGGGGACAGCTATAGCGGACGAGGCGGGAACGGAGGCGATTCCGGCGCCGGCGCAGGTGGCGGCGGGGCAGGCTGGAGCGGCGGCAACGGTGGAGCGGGCGACGGTGTGCCAGGGTCCGGCGGAGCCGGCGGCGTGGGCGCAGGAGCATCGGGACAAGCGGGACGCAACGGGGCCAATGGCGGCGGCGGCGGTGGCGGGGCGCACGGTTTTCTCGATGCGGGGGCGAGCTTGCCCTTCAATGCGGTTTCCGGTGGCGACGGCGGCGCTGGTGGTGCTGGCTATTCCCCCAACGGTGGGAACGATGGCGGCGGCGGCGGCGCGGGCGGTTTCGGTGCAGTGCTTGGCGCCGCGACCGGCACGATCAATGCCGCGACGACGGGCGGCAATGGCGGCACGGGGGGATCAGCTCACAACGATATCACCTATATGTACGGCCATGGCGGCAATGGTGGCTCCGGCGGTATCGGCCTGGTGTTCCTGAACAGCGGAAGCTTCGTCCTCCATGCCGCAGCAACCGGCGGCTCGGGTGGAGCCGGTGGCTCGGCTACCGGATACAACGGTCCTATTGGTGGGCACGGCGGCGCAGGCGGGGTGGGGCTGCAGTTCCTGACCGGTGGCCATGCCATGATCAATGCGTCGGTGGTCGGCGGCAACGGCGGAGCCGGCGGTACGGGTAGCAGCGGCCCCGTCATCGGCGGCGCTGGCGGCGTCGGCATCGTCGGTTCCGGGCTCAGCCTGACGCTTGGAGCGGGCGCGGCCGTGGCGGGCGGGCTCTCCGGCGACGGCTTGAGGCGCTCCGATGCGATCCAGCTGACGGGTGCGAACAACCGGGTCGAGCTGCAGGCTGGCGCGACTGTGACGGGCAACGTCTTGGCCGGCGGCGTCGCCGGCAATGTGCTCGCGCTGGGCGGCTCGAGCAATGGCAGCTTCGATGTCTCCTTGATCGGCGCGGGCGCTCAGTTTCGCGGCTTCACCGATTTCGAAAAGCGCGGCACGAGCACCTGGATACTCTCAGGATCGGGCAGCCAGTCTTGGTCGATCCAGGCCGGCACTTTGCAGGCGGGCGCATCGGGCATCTTCGGCGCGTCCTCGCAGATCACTGTGGCGTCGGCCGCGACGCTTGACCTCCATGGCTTCAACCAGTCGATCGGCACGCTTGCAGGCGCGGGCCTGGTGACGCTGGGCGCAGGGAGCCTGAGCGTGGGATCCGGCGACAGCAACTCGACCTTTGACGGCGTGATCTCGGGCGCAGGCGGCCTGACCAAGCTCGGAACGGGAACGCTGACGCTTTCGGGCACCAATACCTACGCCGGCGCGACCTCGGCCACCTCAGGCACGCTCATTGTGAACGGCTCGATTGCGAGCTCGTCCGGAGTGACGGTCGCCGCCGGCGCCACGCTTGGCGGTTCTGGAACTCTGCCGTCAACGGTCGTGAACGGCACGCTGTCGCCCGGTAATTCGCCGGGCGTGCTGAGGATCAATGGCAACCTGACGCTTGGAGCCGGCTCGACCTACATTGCCGAGATCCAGGGCGCGGTCTCGGACCGGATCGACGTCACCGGCACGGCCTCGCTCGCCGGCACGCTGCGGATCGTGCCACTCGGAGGCGCCCATCACTTCAACAGCCCCTATACGCTGCTTTCGGCTGCGGGCGGGCTCGGCGGCCAGTTCAGCCCGGTCGACATGACCGGCAGCTTTGGCGACGGCATCACCACGGGCGTGAGCTATACCGCCAACGACGTCCGGCTGACCCTGACGCCGAAGCCGCTGGCACCGATCGTGAACCCGGCACCGCAGCTCGGGGTCACGGCTCCGGCCAATGCCTATGCGATCGCCTCGGCGATCGACGGCGCGGTGGCGGGCGGCGGCGATCCCTCGTCGCTGTTCGGCATCTACAACCTGCCGGCGGCGGCGATCCCGGCTGCGGTCAACCAGCTCTCGGGCGAGATCCATACAGC
>NZ_JBFTRC010000050.1:0-39120 GCF_056399325.1 Allobosea sp. 01N443 | reverse complement strand
CATCTGTATGGTGCGAACCGTAGCGCTCGATATGCGCGATCGCCGCATCAAGCCCGTCGACCACCTTCACCGCAATGATCCGGTCCAGATATTCGGTTGCCCAGTCCGCCTCGGTTGCAGGCGTCACCTGCGGATTGGCCGCCTGTGCGGCGACATCGCCACGAACCGCGCAACCGGCCTCGATCAGCATCCTGAGGAGCGGCTGCAAATGGGTTGCAGCACAGGCGGCATCGACCAGTAGGCTCTCGGCCGCGCCGCAGACGCCGGTACGGCGCAGCTTTGCGTTCAGCACGATCGCCTTGGCCATGTCGAGATCGGCGGCTCCATGGATATAGACATGACAGTTGCCGTCGAGATGCGCGAAGACCGGCACACGCGCATCGCTCTGGACACGGGCGACCAGGCTCTTGCCGCCGCGCGGCACGACGACATCGACGGCACCGCCGAGCCCCGCCAGAATCTCGCCAACCGCTGCGCGGTCACGTGTCGGCACCAGCTGGATCGCGTCGCCCGGCAACCCTGCAGTTTCCAGTCCCTGGCGGAGCGCTGCAGCAATCTCGGTCGAGGTGCGGAAACTATCCGAGCCGGCGCGCAGGATCGCGGCATTGCCGCTCTTCAGGCAAAGCGCGCCGGCATCGGCGGTGACATTCGGGCGGCTTTCGAAGATCACCGCGATCACGCCAAGCGGTGTCGCCACGCGCTCGAAGGCAAGGCCATTGGGCTGGGTCCATTTGGCGAGCACGCGACCGACGGGGTCGGGCAACAGGGCGATGCCCGCCACCGCTTCGGCAACCGCCGCCAACCGGGCCTCGTCCAGCATCAGACGGTCGATGAAGGCGGCGTTCTGGCCGGCGCCGCGCGCCTCATCGAGGTCTCGCGCATTGGCGGCGAGGATCGCCGGCGCACGCTCGCGCAGGGCCTCGGCCATCGCCATCAGCGCCGCGTTGCGCTGCTCAGCCGACGCAAGCGCGACCAGCCGCGCAGCAGCGCGGGCCTGCCGGCCTAGCCCATGCATGACCGTGCCGATTTCCTCTTGGCCATCGCTTGCAGAAACCACGCGCAGCGCGCCTTCGCCAGTCATCGTCAACTCACCCGTTTCCTTGAGCCCGGCGACCTTAGCCGACACCGAGCGCCATGTCGTCACGGTGGATCATCTCGGCGCGCCCGGGATAGCCGAGGATCGCCTCGATATCGCGCGAGGCCTTGCCGAGCACGAGCCCCGCCTCCCCCGCATCATAGGCCACCAGCCCCCGTCCGAGCACCCGCCCATCCGGATCACGGATGAGCACGGCATCGCCACGCGCGAATTCACCCTCGATCCGGCTGACGCCGACAGGCAGCAGGCTCGCTCCACCGCGCAAGGCACGAGCGGCCCCTGCATCGACATACAGGGTGCCGCGCGGCTCGAGCGAGCCAGCAATCCAGGTCTTGCGCGCCGTCGCAGGCGTCGAAGCCGAGAGAAACCAGGTGCAGCGCCCGCCAGCCACGATCGCACTGAGCGGGTTCTTCGTCCGCCCATCGGCGATCAGCATATGAGTGCCGCCCGCCGCCGCGATCTTGCCCGCCTCGATCTTGGTGCGCATCCCGCCGCGGGAGAGTTCGGACGCTGCTCCGCCCGCCATGGCCTCGATCTCCGGCGTGATCAGCTCGACCAGCGGGATATGGCGCGCAGCCGGGTCCCGCGCCGGCGGCGCCGTGTAGAGCCCATCGATATYGGAGAACAGCACCAGCAGGTCGGCGCCCGCCATGGTCGCGACACGCGCGGCGAGGCGGTCATTGTCGCCATAGCGGATTTCGGTCGTCGCGACCGTATCATTCTCGTTGATCACCGGAATCGCGCGCAGATCGAGCAGGCGGCCAAGCGTGGYGCGCGCATTGAGATAGCGGCGGCGCTCTTCGGTATCCGCCAGCGTCAGCAGGATCTGTCCGGCGGTCAGCCCGTGATGTCCCAGCGCCTCGGACCATGTCCGCGCCAGCGCGATCTGCCCGACGGCCGCAGCCGCCTGGCTTTCTTCCAGTCGCAGCGGACCGCTCGGAAGTCTGAGCACGGTCCGGCCGAGCGCAATTGCCCCCGACGAGACGACAAGCACATCGGCGCCGCGCAAGTGCAGTTCGGCGAGATCCTCAGCGAGCGCGGCGAGCCAGGCCTGGCGCAGCCGGCCGCGCTCGCGGTCGACCAGCAGGGCCGAACCGACCTTGACCACGATGCGGCGGAACTGACTCAGCGACGGCGTGTTCACGGAGAAGACCAGGATCGAGTAACGGAAGCGAGGATTGCCTGTTGGCGAAAACCCGACACTTGTAAAGCGCGCCGCCGCCCGTTCGGCTATGCATGCCCATGCAAAAGCATGCCTGAACCCCGGCAATTGCATTGACATTCACTGTTCGAGAGGCCATATGGCGGCCGTCGATATTCGGCCGAACGCCGCGGTCCTGCGCATGTCAATGTGCCCGCCGACGACCTTCCCCGCTCAGATCGAACAACCGGCGCGCGGCCTTCTGGTGCGCTTCAACATGACGCTGCGAAGATTTCGCTGGATCTCGGGCCCGGGTTCAGCGCGATGTTTTCGCATTTCGAATGAAGGAAACCAGGATGCAGGTTCTCGTCCGCGACAATAACGTCGACCAGGCGCTGCGAGTGCTTAAGAAGAAATTGCAGCGCGAAGGCGTTTTTCGTGAGATGAAGCGCCGCTCAGCTTATGAGAAGCCATCCGAGCAGCGCGCCCGCGAAAAGGCCGATGCCGTTCGCCGTGCCCGCAAGGCCGCTCGCAAGCAGGCTCAGCGCGAAGGTCTCATCGCCGCGCCGAAGCCCAAGGCGAAGCCGACCCGCGCCGCAGGCGCAGCGCCTGCGCGCTGATTACAATACACATCCGGCCAGTTCTGGATTATTGCCCCCGCGGGCTCGCGAGTTAGAGCCCGTTCAACCCAAGAAGGTAGACCTTGAAGAACCCGAACGACCGCAGCTTCACTGATCGTCAGTCCAACTCCGCCAATGCCAAGAAGGCGCTGCTAGAGCGTTTCCAGGCACGGCCGAAGGCCGATGACCCGATCATGCAGCAGCGCCGCGCGGAGCGCCAGGCCATTGCCGATGCACGCGCTGTCCGCGACGCCGAAAAGGCCGCTGCCCGCGTCGAGGCTGAGCGCCTCGCGGCGATCGAACGCGCCGCCCAGGAGGAAGCCGAGCGTCAGGCCGAACTGGTGCGTGAGGCCGCCCGCAAGGCCGAACAGGCCAAGCGCGATGCCGAGCGCCCCCGCAAGGTTCTGCTCGAGGCCGTCCAGTACATGCAGATGCGCGCTGCCGGCAAAGGCCGCCGCTGAGCGACGCTCCGCCTTCCGGGGTCGAAAGACCTCGATCCCAAGACGACGATACGGGAATGAGCCGCGTGTAACGCGCGCCTCATTCTTTCTGTTTTCGCAATGCTCCTCCTTCGCAGCGACGAGCAATTGCACTTTGCCTCAAGGGCGCAAGCGCCCTCTTCCCGTCGCGCCCAGGCTCTTTCCTGGCCCTGCGCCACGGAGGAAAACTCCGGAAATCCGGCGTTTATCGCCGATTTTCGGCCTTGCTCAGTCGACCTGACATCAGGCTCCGCTAACGCAACGGCACTCCCTTGCCTCTGAAGCGGCATAACCTCTCCCGTTCTTGTGCAGTCGCGAAGGCAATCACGATCGAACTTCTAAGACTTTAGTATTACGCCTATCGCTTGCCACGGCAACTGAATACAGCAACTCTGGGATATCGCGGCCAGCAGGCCGCAATAACGACACGCCAGATACATGGCGGCACACCCAGGGAGGGAATCCATGACTACGGAGACCGCTAAACCTCGTTCGAATCGTCGCAACTTCCTCAAGGTCGCAACACTTGCGGGCGCTGGCGCCATTGCCATGCCCCAGGTCAGCCGCGCCCAAACGGTGACGTGGAAGTTCCAGTCCACCTGGCCGACCAAGGACATCTTCCATGAATTCGCCGGCGACTTCGCCAAGCGGGTCAATGACATGTCCGGCGGCCGGCTGAAGCTGGACGTGCTCGCCGCGGGCGCAGTCGTCCCGGCCTTCCAGATGCAGGATGCGGTCGCGGCCGGCATTCTCGATGGCGGGCATGGCGTCTGCGCCTATTGGTACGGCAAGAACAAAGCCTTCTCGCTCTTTGGCACACCTCCGTCACTCGGCTGGGACGCAACCAGCTTCCTGGGATGGATGAATCATGGCGGCGGCTATGAGCTCTATAACGAGCTGGTCGGCCAGACCCTGAAGCTCAATCTCGTAGGCTTCCTCAGCGGGCCGATGCCCTGCCAGCCGCTTGGCTGGTTCAAGAAGGAGCTCAAGACCCCCGACGACTTCAAGGGCCTGAAATACCGCACAGTCGGCCTCGCGGCCGATTTGATGAAGGAGATGGGAGCCGCAGTCACGATTCTGGCCGGTGGCGAGATCGTGCCGGCGCTCGAACGCGGCGTCATCGACGGCGCCGAGTTCAACAATCCCTCCTCCGACTCGATCCTTGGTTTCCAGGACGTCGCCAAGGTCTACATGCTGCAAAGTTACCATCAGGCAGCCGAGAGCTTCGAGCTCATCTTCAACAAGACGAAATTCGATGCGCTCGCCCCCGAGCAGAAGGCGATCATCAAATATGCGGCGGAAGCAGCCTCCTCCGACATGATCTGGAAGGCGCTCGACCGCTATTCCAAGGATCTCGACATGTTGCGCTCCAAGGGCGTCAACGTCGTCCCGACCCCGGAGGTGATCCTCAAGGCCCAGCTCGTCGCCTGGGACAAGGTGCTCGACAAGCTTTCTGCCGAAAACGCCTTCTTCAAGAGGGTGGTCGAGTCGCAGAAGGCCTGGGTCAAGCGCACCGTCGCCTATGAACGCGTCAACACGCCTTCGCGCGAACTGGCCTTCACCCACTTCTTCAAGGCCTGAGCCTCTGCCCGCATCCGGACGCCCGCCACCCGCAACCGGCCTGGCGGGCGTTTGCGCCGACGAGCTCTGCAACGTGCCGTGGAGACCCTGATGGGCATCGTGCTCGCGATCGACAAGTTCAATACCGCCATCGGGAAACTCGCCGGCTGGACGATTCTGATCCTGACCCTGGCGATCAGCTACGAGGTCTTCTCGCGATACGTCCTGCGTGCACCCACCGAATGGGCTTTCGACGTCAGCTACATTCTCTATGGCACTCTGTTCATGCTGGCCGGCCCTTACGCGCTCGCACGCAATGCCCATGTGCGCGGCGATTTCCTCTATCGCCAATGGGCCCCGCGCACGCAGGCCGGGCTCGATCTGGCGCTGTATTTTCTGTTCTTCTTCCCCGGAGTCATCGCGCTGGCCTGGGCCGGATACAAGTTCGCCGCCTTCTCCTGGATGATCGGGGAGCATTCCTCGAACTCTCCCAACGGGCCGCCGCTCTATCACTTCAAGTCGCTGATCCCGATCGTCGGGGTCCTGATGTTCGTCCAGGGGCTCGCCGAGGTGGCGCGTTGCGTCATCTGCCTGCGCACGGGCGAATGGCCCCCTCGCCTGCATGATGTCGAGGAGACCGAGAAGCTCATCCTCGAGGAAGCCGCAACCCGCGAGGGATCGATTTGATGTTCGGACTGGGCAATCCCGAACTGGGCGTGGTCATGCTCGTCCTGTTCATCCTCTTCATCATGCTCGGCTTCCCCATCGCCTTCACGCTGATGGCACTCGGCGTCGGCTTCGGTTACTGGGCGATGGGCGACAATGTATTCGCGCTGGTCGTGCAGCGAGCCTATTCGGTCATGGCCAGCGACGTGCTGGTCTCGATCCCGCTCTTCATCTTCATGGGCTACATCATCGAGCGGGCGAACATCCTCGACAGGCTGTTCCACTCGATCCAGATCGCGCTCGGCAATGTTCCCGGCTCGCTGGCCATCGCGACGCTCGCGACCTGCGCGATCTTCGCGACCGCAACCGGCATCGTCGGGGCGGTGGTGACGCTGATGGGGCTGCTCGCCTTTCCCGCCATGCTGCGTGCCGGCTACGACGTGAAGCTCTCGGCCGGCGTCGTCTGCGCCGGCGGCTGCCTCGGCATCCTGATCCCGCCGAGCGTCATGCTGATCCTCTATGGCGCGACCGCGGGTGTCTCGGTCCCCAAGCTCTATGCGGGCGCGCTCTTCCCCGGGCTGCTGCTGGCCGGCCTCTACATGGTCTATGTCATCGTTCGCTGCACCCTTAACCCGGCGCTGGCGCCGAAACTGCCGAAGGAACAGACGGACGTTCCCTGGAGCAAGGTCCTCTGGGCGCTGATGACCAGCTTCTTCCCGCTGACCATCCTGATCATGTCCGTGCTCGGTGCGATCTTCTTCGGGCTCGCGACGCCGACCGAAGCGGCCGCGATCGGCTCGCTCGGCAGCCTGATTCTGGCCGCAGCCTATCGCTCGCTCTCGTTCGGCAAGGTCAGGGAATCGGTCATCCTGACGGCGCGCACCTCGGCGATGGTTTGCTGGCTCTTCGTCGGCTCCTATATCTTCTCGTCGATCTTCGCGATTCTCGGCGGGCACGAACCGATCAAGGATCTGGTCACGGCGTTGAACCTGTCGCCGACCATGTTCCTGATCGTCGCGCAGCTGATCATCTTCGTGCTCGGCTGGCCGCTGGAATGGACCGAGATCATCGTGATCTTCGTGCCGATCTTCCTGCCTCTGCTGCAGTTCTTCAATATCGACCCACTGTTCTTCGGCATCCTGATCGCGCTGAATATCCAGACCTCGTTCCTCTCCCCGCCTGTTGCCATGGCACCCTTCTATCTGAAGGGCATCGCGCCACCGCATGTGACCATCAACCAGATCTTCTCCGGCGTGATGCCCTATCTGCTGATCGTGCTGTTCGCGATGGTGCTGGTCTATGTCTTCCCCGGCATCGCGCTCTGGCTGCCGAAATATCTTTACGGCTGAACGCCKCCGAGCATCCTGCGAGCAGGACAGGAACCTGCCCGCCCTTGCGGCCCCGCTTGTTCGGGGCCGCTGCCTTGCCTACAGATCAGGGGCCCTGCGAGACGTGCTGGGACGGAGGGCGAGGTTCCGCCCGTGACCCGAGGCCTCATGACCACGACGCCGACGCCTGTTCCCGAGACCGGCAGCCCTCAGCCTGGTCGCAAGGGGCGACTGCATGGCGCGACGGTCGCGACGCTGCGCCGGATKATCATCACCGGCGAATTGCCGGCGGGACAGAAGCTGCGGGAGCAGGAGATCTGCGAACAGCTCGGCGTCTCGCGCACGCCCCTGCGGGAGGCCCTGCGCACATTGGCAGCACAGGGATTGGTGAGACTGACGCAGAATCGCGGCGCCGAAGTCGCTTCGCTGACCCTCGACGATATCCTGGGCCTCTACGAAGTCGTCAGCACCCTGGAAGCCCTGGCGGCGCGGCTCGCCTGCAAGAACATCTCGGACGAGACCGTCGCCGAGATCGGCATGCTGCATTACCGGATGATGCGGCACCAGGCGCGCGCCGAGCAGCTGGAGTATTTCGCGCTCAACCAGCAGATTCATCGGGCACTTGTCGAGGCGGCGCGCAACGCGGCCCTGCTCGAAGCCTGGGAGGGATTGTCCGCACGCATCGAGCGCGCGAAATACCTTCCGAACCTTCAGCCCACGCGCTGGAAGGCGGCGATGCAGGAGCACGATGCCATGCTCGCCGCCCTTGTCGCCCGCGATGGCGAGGGCCTGGCGCGGCTCATCCAGATCCATTTTGCCAATAGCCTCGCCGCCATCCTCGCCGCCGCCAACCCGGGCGGGGAGCATGCGGCCGAGACGCCAACGCGGCAGGGCGATGACGAGCATGAGACGCCCTGACGGGCAGCTCTATCGCCCCTGCCAGTTGGGCGCGCGCTTGGCCAGGAAGGCTTCCATGCCCTCGCGGAAGTCAGCGCTCATGTAGCACATCAGGACGAGGTCCTCGTCGTCGGCATGGCCGCGTGCAGCGGCGATCCGGCGCAAGCCTTCCTTGGTGGCGCGCATCGTCAGCGGCGCATGACCCGCGATGGTCTGCGCCAACTCTCCGACCCGCGCGAGCAGAGCCGCATGATCGGCCACCAGCTCGCCGTAGAGGCCGGCGCGGTGGCCTTCCTCCGCCTCGATCAACCGAGCCGTGAAGACCATGTCCTTGACCCGCGCGGGCCCAAGCAGCGAGGCGAGCCGGGCGAGGTTGTTCATCGACAGGCAGTTGCCGAGCGTGCGCGCGATCGGGAAGCCGAAGCGGGCCGACTGCGTCGCGACCCTGAGATCGCAGGCACAGGCGATGGCGGCTCCACCGCCGGTCACGGCGCCCGAGATCGCCGCGATTGTCGGAATCGGACAGCTCTCGATCGTGGTGATGATCTCCTCGATCCGCGTCTCGTAGTTGAGGGCGTCCTCTGGCTTGTTGAACGCACGAAACTGCGAGATGTCGGTGCCTGCAGCGAAGGCTTTGTCACCTGCCCCGGTCAGGACCAGCACCTTGGGTGAACCATGGCCCTCGATGTCGCCGCAGATCGCGGCGATGCGGTCATACATCCCGAAGGTCAGCGCGTTGCGGGCCTGCGGACGGTTGAGGGTGATGGTGCCGACCCCGTCCTTCAAATCGTAAAGAATCTCGTCGTTCATCAGCCCGCTGCTCCTTCAGATCGCCCCGGCCTCGCGCAACCGCGCGACCGCTCCTGAGCCATAGCCGAGTTCGGCCAKGATCTCGGCATTGTGCTCCCCTGCCTCCGGCGTCGGCGAGACGACGCCGGCGGGTGTCCGCGACAGGCCGACCGGCTCGCCCACCACCCTGAAATCCCCAAGGATCGGATGGCTGACCGGCTGTGCGATGCCGAGATGCTGCACCTGCGGGTCGTCGAACATCTCGTCGACGGCATAGATCGGTCCGGCCGGAACGGCATGGTCCTCGAAGGCCGCAAGCCAATGCGCCGAATCCCTCTGGGTCAGGATGCTCTCGATGATGACCCGCAGTTCCGGGCGCTTGTCGTAACGCTTTTCCATGCTGTCATAGACCGGGTTGTCGCCGAGTTGGGGATGACCGATCGCCTTGCAGAAGCAGCGCCAATGGCCCTCGGCGCCGACGCCGATATTGATATGGCCGTTCTTCGTCGCGTAGACGCCCATCGGCGTCGAATAGGGGTGATCGTTCCCGGCCTGCGGCGGCACCGTTCCCTCGACCAGGAAGCGCGCAGCCTGAAAATCCATCATCGCGATCTGGGCTTCGAGCAGGGAGGTCTGGACCCATTGGCCGAGCCCCGACGTCTCGCGCTCGGTGATCGCCACCAGCGCCCCAAGCGCGCCATAGAGGCCCGCAGCCGAGTCTGCGACGGCAATTCCGGCGCGCACCGGCCCCTGCCCCGGCAGGCCGGTGACCGACATCATTCCACCCATCCCCTGGGCGATCTGGTCAAAGCCGGCACGGGTCCGGTAGGGACCGCTCTGGCCGAATCCGGAGACCGAGACCAGGATCAGGCGCGGATTGAGCTTGTGCAGCGTTTCGAAATCGAGCCCGAGCCTGTCCTTCACGTCCGGGCGGAAATTCTCGATCAGCAGATCGGCACTCTCGATCAGCTTGAGCAGGATCGCTTTGCCCTCGGCAGTCTTCAGATTCAGCGTCAGCGAGCGCTTGTTGCGGTGCAGGTTCTGCATGTCATAGCCATGCCGCGCGCCGCTCATGTTCTCGTTCGGATMGAGCCCCGGCGGGCTTTCGACCTTGATCACGTCGGCACCGAAATCCGCAAAGACGCGTGCGCAGGTCGGCCCGGCCCGCACACGTGACAGATCGAGAACACGCAGTTTCGCAAGGGCGGAGGAAGGCGTCGGGCGGGGCATGGCTCGGCAGGCGTTGGCGACAAGGGCGCCGACTATGGGTGCACCCCGGCGGGGCGTCAACGCCCCTCGCATCTTGCATGCAAAATCATGCGGATGCAGGCCCCTTCAGCTAAGGCATTCGAAGACAGCCCCAAATAACCAGGAAATATGTATGCAAACGATAGTCGAAGCTTGAGCCACCGGATCACGTCCGCTTCGCCGCTCCTGTTCTCGTCGGGCTTTCCAAGGCAACAGGATCGCTGGCCGGAAAGGTCGCCCGAAGAGCATCGTTCAGTTCGGCGTCCTTGCCCTTCCCGCGTTGCGCCTTCCTTTGCTCCGCCTGCTCCTTGCGCAGGCTTTGCGTGGCCGGATTGGCCTTCTTGACCGCGCTCGCCATGACATCCCCCGCTTCGGATCACTGATTGTCGCGATACACGTCGCGACATGAAACGAAACGCGAATCCCGCCTCAGCGTTCCCTGAGCCGGGCGCTAGGCCCGCCTGTGACCATAGGCATGGTGCACGATACGGCTGAATGAGCGATAGAGTTGCTCGAGCCGATCGAAATTCCCGCCATCCTGCGTGATCGGCCCGGCGCTATTGGCGATGGCGACCAGTTGCAGCGCGATATCGCCGCGCGGGATGTCGTTGGAAAGCTCGCCCCGTGCCACGGCCTGATCAATTCCGGCGACCACGAGATTCTCGAGCGTCGCACCGAACTGAGCCAGCGCCTCGCGCGCTTTTGGGCCGATCACATCCTGCTCCAGCCGCATCCGGCCGATCAGGCTCCAGGGATTGGCGGTCGTGGCCGTTGGATTGTAGCGGAGATAGCGCTGACGGTTCGACTCCATCATGCCATGGATCTTCTCTTCAAAGCTCTTGTCGCTGCGCCAGTTCGCCTCCCAGTTGGCCAGCGTCTGCTCGACGTAGTCGACAATCACCTCCTCGGCGAGGTTGAGCTTGTTGCCGTAGTAGTAGTGGATGTTCGCGCGCGTCGTGTTGAGGACGTCTGCGACATCCCGGAAGCGGAAGCCCTGGTAGCCATTGCGGATCAGGAGCTCTGCCGAGATTTTCTTGATCTCCTGCTTCATATCTCACTCCGCCGCATCGATTGCGCCCTTCTGGAGCCGTTTCGAGCCGCCGTCCAGTGTGCCGCGTCGCGGATGGATCGTCTCGCCAGAACGCTTCTGCATTGGCGCCATGCCAGATCGCGAAGGGGCTGGACGCAAGCCGGCAGCACTCCCATCTGCCACGGGCGCGGCATGATGAGCCGGGCGTCGATACGCAGGAGCGCTGCATGGTTGATTTCTCGGTCCTCGACCTCTCCCCGGTGATCGAGGGGCAGGAGCCCGGCGACGCTCTGCGCAATTCGCTCGACCTTGCTCGCCACGCCGAGGCGCTCGGCTATCGCCGCTACTGGGTCGCCGAGCATCACAACATGGTCGGCATCGCCAGCGCCGCAACGGCGGTGGTGATCGGCTATCTTGCGGCTGGAACCAAGACCATCCGCCTTGGTGCCGGCGGCATCATGCTGCCCAACCACGCGCCTCTCGTCATTGCCGAGCAGTTCGGAACGCTGGAATCGCTCTATCCGGGCCGAATCGATCTCGGCCTCGGCCGCGCTCCGGGCACCGACCAGCGCACGGTCCGGGCCCTGCGACGCGACCCGATGGCCTCGGACAGCTTTCCTCAGGATGTGCTCGAGGTGCAGGCTTTCCTCGCGCCCGTGCAGCCCGGGCAGGTGGTGCAGGCCGTGCCAGGGGGAGGCACCGAGGTGCCGCTCTGGATCCTGGGTTCCAGCCTGTTTGGCGCGCAGCTCGCTGCAGAACTCGGCCTGCCCTACGCCTTCGCCTCGCATTTCGCACCGGACGCACTGATTCAGGCGCTTGCGATCTACCGCGAGCGCTTCAAGCCGTCAGAGCAGTTGGATCGGCCCTATGCGATGCCGGGCATCAACGTCATTGCCGCCGATACGGATGAGGAGGCTCGCTATCTCTTCACCTCAGTCCAGCAGCGCTTCATCGACATGATTCGCGGCACGCGCGGCAAGCTGCAGCCACCGATCGACGATATCGAAAGCTACTGGTCCCCGGCCGAGAAAGCGCATGTCTCGCAGATGCTGCGCTACGCCTTCGTCGGCTCGCCGGAAAGCCTGAAGCGCCAGCTCGATGCGTTCCTCGACGCGACAGGGGCCGACGAGGTGATGGTCACCGCACCGATCCACGATCACAGCGCTCGCAAGCGCTCCTACGAGATCCTCTCCGGCATCGTTCCGGGCCTGGCGAGAAACCAGACCAGGGCCGCGTGAGCGTCATTGCACCCATGACGCGCTGACGCTGAGACTGGCGCGTCGCGAGGCGCGCCAGAGATTGAGGGCAAGCGCCGCGAGGAAGAAGCCGGCCTGGACCACGACAATGCATGGGCCGGTCGCGGCATCGAGATGAAAGCTCAGGATCGTGCCGAGCACGCTTGAGACGGTCGCGACGCCGGCCGCCACGATGAGCATTCGGTCGAACTGGCGCGTCATCAGATAGCCGATGGCCCCCGGCGCGATCAGCATCGCAACGACCAGGATGATACCGACTGCCTTGAGTGCCGCGACGATCGTCAGCGCCAGCAGTATCAGCAAGCCGAAATGCAGCGCTGCGACCGGCAGGCCAATGGCACGCGCATGAGCCGGATCGAAGGAGACAAGCAGAAAATCGCGCCGCTTCRCCAGCATGATCGCGATGGTCGGCACCGCGATCAGCGCCGTCTCCCCGATATCGGCCCAACGCACGCCGAGCATGTTGCCGAACAGGATGTGCATCAGGTGCTGGTCGCTATCGACCTTGACGAAGAGCACCAGCCCCAGCGCAAACATGCCGGAGAAGACGATGCCCATCACCGTGTCCTCCTTCACCCGGCTGTTTTGCTTGAGGTAGCCGATACCGACGGAGCAGCCGAGCCCGGCAGCGAAGGCGCCAATCGCCAGCGGCAAGCTCAGGATATGGGCGAGCACGATACCGGGCAGCACCGCATGCGAGACCGCATCACCCATCAGCGACCAGCCCTTGAGCACGAGGAAGCAGGAAAGCACCGCGCAGACGAGGCCGACCAGCACCGCGACGATCAGCCCCCGCTGCATGAACTCATGCGCGAACGGCGAAAGGAACCAGGTTTCGATCAGGCTCATGCGGCTTGCTCCGGAAGGGCCCGGGCCGCCCGGCGCGCCGCAAGACGGCCGTGCTTAGGCGCGAAGATGAAGGCGAGCAGGAACAATACGGTCTGGAAGACCACGATCAGCCCGCCGGTCGAACCGTCGAGAAAGTAGCTGGCATAGGCGCCGATCGCGCTGGTCGTGACACCCATCGCAACCGCGATGATGATCAGGCGACCGAAACGGTCGGTAAGCAGGTAGGCGGTTGCGCCCGGCGTCACCACCATGGCGATCACGAGGCAGGCTCCGACCGTCTGCAGGGCTGCGACCGTGCAGGCGCTGAGGAGCACGAAGAAGAGAATCTTCAGGCGCGTCGGCGAGAGCCCGACGCTGCGTGCCTGGTTCTCGTCGAAGAAGACCAGCACCAGGTCCTTCCAGCGCACTATCAGGATCACCAGAGAGACGAAGGCGATGATCGCGACCTGGACGACGTCCTCGTCGGAGATACCCAGGATGTTGCCGAGCACGATCGATTGGACGTTCACCGAAGTCGGGTTGATCGAGACGATCAGCAGCCCGACAGCAAAGAACGTGGTGAAGACGATGCCGATCACCGCATCTTCCCGCAATTGCGTGCGCACCCGGACCAGGGACATGGCGAGCGCTGCCAGCAGGCCGGAGAGGAAGGCACCGGCGGCATAGGGCAGCTTCAGCAGATAGGCGAGCGCGACGCCCGGCACGATCGCATGCGCCAGCGCGTCGCCCATCAGCGACCAGCCCTTGAGCATCAGATAGCAGGACAGGAAGGCGCAGACGCCGCCAACCAGCGCCGAGACCCAGATGGCCTTGACCATGTACTGGTAGGCGAAGGGTTCGAGCAGGAGGTCGATCACCGGACCGCATCCCTGCTGGCGTCGACGACCACCTCGTGATCGCGCTCGCCATAGAGTACGAGCGGACGTTCGTCGTCGGTCAGGACGGTGACGCGCCGGTCGTCGGCATCGTCGTGGAGTTGCGCGCCCCCGAGCCGGAAATGCCGGAGTACGCCGCCGAAGGCCCGTTGCAGATTGGCTTCCGTGAAGGTGGTCGCGGTCGGGCCGGCCGCCAGCACGGTCTTGTTGAAGATCACGACCTGGTCGCAGAAATCCGGGATCGAGCCGAGATTATGGGTCGAAACCAGCATCAGCCGCCCTTCGGACCGCAATTCCCGCATCAGGCCGACGATCGCATCCTCGGTCTTGACGTCGACACCGGTGAAGGGCTCGTCCAGCAGGATGACCTGCCCGCCCTGCGCCAACGCCCGCGCGAGAAAGACGCGCTTGCGCTGGCCACCGCTGAGTTCCCCGATCTGGCGGCGTCGGAAATCCAGCATATTGACGCGCGCGAGCGCCTCCTCGACGGCCTCCTTGTCGGCGCGCCGGGCCATGCGCATCAGGCCCATATAGCCGTAGCGTCCCATCATCACGACATCGTCGACGAGAACCGGAAAGCTCCAGTCGACCTCCTCGGACTGCGGCACATAGGCGACGAGCCCGCGCTTCAACGCCTGCCGCACCTCCAATCCCGCGATCGCGACGCGGCCCTGAGCCGGCTTAAGAAAGCCCATGAGCGTCTTGAACAGGGTCGACTTGCCCGAGCCATTGATGCCGACCAGCGCGCAGATCGTGCCCGCGCCGAGGGCAAAGGAGGCATCGTTCACCGCTGTCACGCCATTGCTGTAGCGCACCGTCACGCCCTCGACCGTGATCGAGGGTGTCAGGCCAAGCGCGCCCGGTCGGCCAGTCACATGAATGTTCACTGCCCGAACCCCTTCGCGATCGTGTCGACGGTCACCTCCAGCAGCTTCAGATAGGTCGGTACCGGCCCGTTCTCGGCGGAAAGCGAGTCGACATAGAGGACGCCGCCATAGGCCGCTCCGGTTTCGC
This sequence comes from Allobosea sp. 01N443, assembly GCF_056399325.1. Taxonomy (NCBI): domain Bacteria; kingdom Pseudomonadati; phylum Pseudomonadota; class Alphaproteobacteria; order Hyphomicrobiales; family Alloboseaceae; genus Allobosea; species Allobosea sp. 01N443. Next base: position 24,272 of record NZ_JBFTRC010000050.1, on the reverse strand, counting down.
GGGCGACCTGCCTGGCAGCCTTGTCGGAGATCGTGCTCTCGCTGAAGACGGCGGGAATCGTGTTCTTGCGCACGAGATCGATCAGGCGACGCACCTGCTGCGGTGTGCCCTGTTCATCGGCATTGATCGGCCAGAGATAGGCCTCCCGCCAGCCGAAATCGCGCGTGAGATAGCTGAAGGCGCCTTCGCTGGAAACGAGCCAGCGGCGGCCTTCCGGCACCTTGTCGAGCCGGGCACGCAACGGCGCGTCGATCGCCCTGATCTGCTCGGAATAGGACTTCGCGTTCCTGGAATACGTCTCGGCATTCGCAGGGTCCGCAGCCGCCAGCGCCTTTCGAATGTTCTCGACATAGATCAGCGCGCTCGCCGTCGACATCCAGGCATGCGGATTGGGCTTGCCCTCATAGGGGCCCTCCTTGATGCCCATCGGCACGATGCCTTCGGTCACGACCGCGCTCTTCACATCCTTGACGTTCTCGAAGAAGCGCTCGAACCAGCGCTCGAGATTCAAGCCGTTCCAGAGCACGAGATCGGCCGATTGCGCCTTCACCACATCGAGCGGCGTCGGCTGGTAGTCATGGATCTCGGCACCGGGCTTGGTGATCGATTCCACGATCGCTGCAGTGCCAGCGACGTTCTGCGCGATGTCCTGGATCACCGTGAAGGTCGTGACGACGCGCAACGGCTTGGCCTGCCCCGCCTGAGCCAACACTCCCTGGCTCGTTGCTGCAAAACCGGCCGCGAAGGCGATGGCGGCGGCCAGAATCGTGAAGCGTCGACGCGAAGGCATGATCTCTCCTGCTACAGGCTCGATCCATTTACGCTAATGCAAATCACTTGCATCTGTCAACGCAATTGCAAATGATTTGCGATAAGCCTCAATTTTTGCGAATGCGTCTCAACATGCTATCCCGGTGGCATGAAGGGAATCGACAAACGGGTAGCCCTCTTCGAGGAGGAACTCAGGCGGGCGGGACTGCGGATGACGCAGCAGCGCCGGCTGATTCTGCGCGTGCTGGCCGAGGCCGACGACCACCCCGACGCCAAGGGCATCTTCACGCGCGCCTTCGCGCACGACCCGACCCTGTCGCTGTCGACGGTCTATCGGACGATGAAGCTGCTGGAGACTCAAGGCGCGATCGAACGCCACGCGTTCGAGGACGGCGTCTCGCGCTACGAGCACGCAGACCAGCATCACCATGATCATCTGATCGATGTCGAGACCGGTCAAGTCGTCGAATTCTCGTCGCCGGAGATCGAGGCGCTACAGGCCAAGATCGCTGCCGAACTCGGCTATGAGATCGTCCGTCACAGGCTCGAATTGTACGGACGGAAGATGCCCGGCACCAGCAAGCGCAAGAGTGCAGGGAAGACTGACTGAGCCGCCATGGTCGGGCAAAATCCCGACCATCACCGTCTCCCCGCAAATGCATCCTGAGACATCATGCGCGCCACAAGGTCGGGCACGATGTCGGAGCGATCAGATCATCTGACCTTCTTGTGTTTGCATCGGTGCGATAACCACTTTCCGCTCTTCGCACCGATGCTGTGGCCGGCCTCAGCCCGCCTTGCGCTTGTTCTGACGGTTTGAAATCAGATCGTCGACCACGGCGGGATCGGCCAGCGTCGACGTATCGCCGAGCGCGCCGAATTCGTCCTCGGCGATCTTGCGCAGGATACGGCGCATGATCTTGCCCGACCGCGTCTTCGGCAGGCCGGGCGCGAACTGGATCAGATCCGGCGAGGCGATCGGGCCGATCTCCTTGCGCACATGGGCGACCAGTTCCTTGCGCAGCGCCTCGCTCGACGCCTCTCCCTGCATCAGCGTGACATAGGCGTAGATGCCCTGCCCCTTGATGTCATGGGGATAGCCGACCACCGCGGCCTCCGAGACCTTCGGATGCGCCACCAGTGCCGACTCGACCTCCGCCGTGCCCATGCGGTGGCCGGACACGTTGATCACGTCRTCSACGCGRCCRGTGATCCAGTARTARCCGTCTGCGTCGCGCCGGCAGCCGTCACCGGTAAAGTACTTGTTTGGGTAGGTGGCGAAATAGGTTTCCTCGAAGCGCTTGTGGTCGCCATAGACCGTGCGCATCTGGCCGGGCCAGCTCTCGGCAATCACCAGATTGCCTTCGGTCGCCCCCTCCAGCACCTTGCCTTCGGCATCGACGATCTCCGGCTTGACGCCGAAGAAGGGCCTTGTTGCCGAGCCGGGCTTGAGCTTGGTCGCACCGGGCAGCGGCGTGATCAGGATTCCGCCCGTCTCGGTCTGCCACCAGGTATCGACGATCGGGCAGCGATCATCCCCGACGACGCGGTGATACCACTCCCAGGCCTCCGGATTGATCGGCTCGCCGACCGAGCCGAGCAGGCGCAGCGACTTACGCTTGGTCTTCTTCACAGGCTCCTCGCCGGCGCCCATCAGCGAACGGATGGCAGTCGGCGCGGTGTAGAAGATGTTGACCTTGTGCTTGTCGACGACCTCCCAGAAGCGCGAGATCGTCGGATAGGTTGGAATGCCCTCGAACATCAGGGTCGTCGCGCCGTTCGCCAGCGGGCCGTACACGATATAGCTGTGCCCGGTGACCCAGCCGACATCGGCCGTGCACCAGTAGATGTCGCCGTCATGGTAGTCGAAGACGTATTGATGCGTCATCGAGGCATAGACGAGATAGCCGGCGGTGGTGTGCAGGACGCCCTTGGGCTTACCAGTCGAACCCGAGGTGTAGAGAATGAAGAGCGGGTCCTCCGCCTTCATCTCGACCGGCGGACAATGCCCGGAGACCTTCGCCGCCTCCTCGTGATACCAGACGTCACGGCCCTCCTGCATCGCGACATCGCCGCCGGTCCGCTTGACCACGATCACGGTCTTGACCGGGGCCTTTTCGGCCGCCGCGTCGACATTGACCTTGAGCGGCACCTTGCGCCCGCCGCGCAGGCCTTCATCGGCCGTGATCACCACGTCCGAGGTCGCATCGGCGATGCGCCCGGCCAGCGAATCCGGAGAGAAGCCGCCGAAGACGATCGAGTGCACCGCACCGAGCCGCGCGCAGGCGAGCATCGCATAGGTCGCCTCGGGGATCATCGGCATGTAGATCGTGACGCGGTCGCCCTTCTTGACGCCCTGCGCCTTCAGCACATTCGCGAACTTGCAGACCTCGGTATAGAGCTGGCCGTAGCGGATCTTCTTGGATTCCGACGGATCGTCGCCTTCCCAGATGATGGCCGTCTGCTTGGCGCGCGTCGCCAGATGCCGGTCGACGCAGTTGTAGGAAACGTTCGTGGTGCCGTCTTCATACCATTTGATCGAGACCTTGCCCGGCTTGTAGCTGACGTTCCGCACCTTGCTGAAGGGCTTGAACCAGTCGATCCGCTTTCCGTGCTCGGCCCAGAACTTGTCGGGGTCCTTGATCGAGGCCGCATACATCTTCTTGTATTTGGCGTCGTTCAGATACGCCTTTTTGGCCCATGCGGCCGGCACGTCATAGATCTTGTCGGACATAGAAGACTTCTCCCCGGACTTGGACCGCAATCAGCCCATCTTCGTCGCGGCTCATGGCATGAGTGCCGGATTCCTCGGCAAATAACGACCGCTTCTTTCGAATTGCGCGCATCATAAAGCGCGAAAGAGCGGCGGCAAGCCACGCGCCCTCGCACTTTGGTTTCAAAGACTTTTGGCGAGGGTCGGATCGGTTCGCCACGCGCCGGATTGCCCGTTATCGCGCAAAATTGGCCGTCATTGCCGCAACCGACGCGGCCCTGCCATGCGCTCGACGAACCACTCGAACGGCCCCTTGCTGAAACTCCGCGACCATAGTGACGCCAGCACCAGCAGGTACGCGTAGATGACGGCTGCCGCGAGCATGCAGGCGGCGGGCCCGAGGCGCCCGTAAAGGCCAAGGCCATAACCGAGAAAGATCAGCACGCAGACGATCGACTCGGACATGTAGAGCGAAAGGGACAGGCGGCCATCCGCCTGAAAGATCCGGCCAATGCGCATGCCGAGCGGCCGGTTGAAGAAACTCAGGCCGGCGCCGATCATCACGAGGCTCATCAGCGGCGGGAAGACGCCGCGCAGGATGAGTTCCGCTGCAGCAAAGGCCGGTTTCGCCGGGCCGGGAGGCGCCATCGCCGCCGCGGCATAGGCGAAATTGCCGACGAGGGCGGGCAGCCAGAGAAAGCGCGCCAACGCCGCGCCCGGTGCGGCGAGGCTGCTCAGCGAGGCGGTGCCGAGATGGCGGAAGGCGGCCATGCCGAGGAAGAACATGCCCGCGACATGCGGCAAGGTGATCAAGGGCGCCAGCCCATAGAAGATCGCCCATTCCATCAGCCGATAGCGCGCGATCGCCAGGAAATCGCCGGAACGATGCACCGCAACGACGGCTGCATCCGCACCGGTGGCCGGATCGGGCTCGATGATGCCGATGATTGCAAGCAGGGCATGGGTCAGGATCGCCAGCAGCCACATCAGGGCAGCCGCCTTGAGCAGGCGTCCCAGCGACCAGCGGGCCGCGAGCGGCAGGATCATTCCGAGAAGCGCGTAAGCCAGTAGGATATCGCCTGCGAAGAGCAGCAGGCCATGGGCAACGCCGAGCAATCCGAGCGCGAGCAGGCGACGCCGATAGCGCCCTTCGCCGTTGGTTGCGATCTGCCGCGCCGCGCCATAGCCGAACAGAAACGAGAAGATCAGAACGAATTTCGCTTCGAACAGGGCCTGGATCAGGAACACTGCAAGATGATCCAGAGCGCCGGGAAAGGCGGAGCGCCACCAATCGCCGCCAAAGCCGAACGGCATGGCGAAGAAGGGCAGGTTGACGACGAGGATGCCGAACAGGGCGATGCCCCTGATCGCATCGACGGCCGGGTCGCGCCCCGGCACCGCACCACGTGCAGGCGTCATTGCGCGGCCTTGGTCAGCTTAAGGAGCGCCTCGCGCGCAGCCGCCGTATCGGCGGGGTCGAGCTTGGTGACGAAGGCGCCGTCGACGGCAAGGCGGATGGCAATCGCCAGCCCGCGCGGCAGGCCATCCGAACAGGCGGCCTCGAGCCAGCGACGGTCGGCGCTGAGCAAGGGCACCAGCGCCGGCGACTCCGGAGGCAATCCCGCCAGCAGGATCCCGAGCAGCCGGTCGACATCGCCTCCGTCGGTGAAGGCCATGCGGATATAGGCGCGCAGCCAGCGGCCCGGCCCATCGGGCTCGGCAGCGCTCGCGCGTTCTTCGGCGATCGCAAGATCGACAAGGCTGATGATGCCCTCGACCAGAGCGATCAGCAGGCGCTCCTTGTCGGGGAAATGGTAGAGAATGCCGCCCTTGCTCACGCCGGTTTCGGCTGCGAGCCTGTCGAAAGTCAGGGCGTCGATACCGCCCCCGACGATGATCGCGCCCGCTGCCTCGAGCAACGCCGCCTTCTTGCTGCTACGCACGTCCATTCTCCATAACTATACCGTCTGGACGGTATAGTTATGGCTTGACCCCTGCGACCGCAAGAGGTCGCAGAGCTCGTCAATCCTTCAGAGCCCGCCCATCTTGCAGACCAGTGCCCATTCATMGTCGGTCACCGGCTGCACGGACAGGCGGAAGGACGTGACCAGCGCCATCTTGGCGAGTTCCGGCGTTGCCTTCACCTGAGCAAGGGTCACAGGCTTCGGCAGCGGCTTCACCGCCTTGAAGTCGACATAGACCCAGGGCTCGCCTGGGTTCGCGATATAGTGCTCCTTGATGACCTCGACGATGCCCACGACCTCGAGCCCCTCGTTCGAGTGGTAGAAGAAGACCTGGTCGCCGAGCTTCATCGCCATCAGGTTGAGCTTGGCCGTATGATTCTTCACGCCATCCCAATGCGTGCCCTTGGCGCCCGCCTTGACCTGGTCATCCCAGGACCAGACCGATGGTTCGGATTTGRCCAGCCAGTGAGCCATCAGACGTCATCCTCTTTCGTCGGAGCAGGCGGACGCAGCGCGGCCTCGCCCTGTTCGTTCCAGAATCGCACCATCTCGCGTGTCAGCGCGGCATAATCCTGCGGGCCGAGTTCGACCCTGACCTCGCCCTCGCCGAAGGGCAGAATCAGCACGAAGCGGTGGGTGTCGTCGCCGCGCCGCCGTCGATGCTGGATCACCGGTCCGGCCGGCACACGCCCGGCCAACGCCACCGGCATGCTCTCGGCAACCAGCTCCGAGCCGGTGGTCTTCCGTACCTCAGCGACGCCGCGCGCCACCCGCTTGCTCAGATCCGACCAGTCGCCTGCCATTGCTGCCTCTGCTACGTCACTGCGTTACGGCCGGATCTCGACCCGGGTCCCTTGCGCAACGCGAGCCCAGATCCCGCGAATCTCGGCATTGGTGACCGCAATGCAGCCATCCGTCCAGTCGCGGCTGAGGTGCAGCCGGCCCAGCCAGCCAAGCCCGTTGCGAATGCCGTGGATCATGATGTCGCCACCCGGGGCAAAACCTGCGCGCTCGGCGTCCTCACGATCCAGGCGATCAGGATAGGAGATGCGAAGCGCGAGGTGATAGCGGCTGCGCGGGTGCTTGAAATCAATGTCGTAGACGCCTTCCGGAGTCCGGCCGTCGCCCTCCTTCACCTTATCACCGACCGGACTCGAACCCAGCGCCACCGAATAGCGGGCCAGGACGCGGCCATCCCGTTCCAAGGTCAGCTGACGTGCGGCCTTCTCGATGAGGACGCGGGTCGCCTGTTCGTCGGGAGCCGCGAGTTCAGGAACCGTTCGGGCGATCTGCAGGAACTCCAGCCCCAGGGCAAGCACGAGACCTGCACTCACCGCCATGGCCGCGCGTCGCAGAGGCTTTCGCGCCAACTCAGTTCTCCGCCCGGACCGGTCGCGCCAGCAATCCCGTGACCGCTTCGCGAACGCCGATGCGTTCGGCGATAATGGCCGCAACGGCCTCGGCGATGGGCGTCTCGATGCCGCGTGCCTGCGCCATCTCTGCCAGGACCGACGTCGTGAAGGCGCCCTCGGCCAGTTTGCCTCCAGCGGCCTCGGCCGGTGTCTTGCCCTGGCCGAGCGCCAACCCATAGGCGAAATTGCGTGACTGTGCGGACGCGCAGGAGAGCACGACATCGCCCAACCCCGAAAGCCCCATCAACGTTTCCGGCTGCGCACCAAAAGCCTCGCCGAAGCGCCTGAGTTCGGCAAAGCCACGCGCCACCAGCGCGGCACGGGCGCTCTCGCCATAGCCGAGCCCGATCGCGATCCCCGCTGCGATCGCCAGCACGTTCTTCGCGGCTCCGCCGATCTCGACGCCACGGATGTCGACGCCGTGATAGATGCGAAAGGAGGCAGAACTCAGCGCCTCGGCCAGATCCTGCGCCAGATCCGCCTCGCGCGCTGCCAGTGTCAGAGCCGTCGGTAACCCGCGTGCGATATCGGCGGCAAAGCTCGGACCGGACAGGATGGCCGGGACCGCACCGGGCCAAAGCTCGGCGATGATTTGCGTCGTGAACAAGCCGCTCTTCTGCTCGATGCCCTTGGCCGCCGAGATCGTCGGCACGCCATCCGGCAAGGCTTGCGCGAGCGCGGTGCAGACCTGTCGCAGCGCCTGGGTCGGAACCGCGAGGATCAGCGCCTGTGCATCGGCAAGCGCGGCAAGCTCGGCAACCGGCGATACGGCGGCAGGCAACGTCGCGCCGGGCAGGCGCGGCACCTCTCGACGCTCCCGCATGGCCGCGATGGCCTCGGGATCACGGGCCCAGAGCAGCACGTTTCGCCCGGCCCGCGCCGCGGCCAGAGCCAGTGCGGCACCGAAGGAGCCGCCGCCTACGACGCCGATTGTCTCGAAGGCCTTGCTCATCTCGGCGCGCTCACGTCGCTCACGGATCACGCTTTGGCCTTGAACTCGTCCAGCGGCCAGCGTGGCCGGGCAACCGCGCTCATGTCGTCGACAAGCCCGAGCCTCAGCCTCTCAAGCCCAGCCCAAGCGATCATCGCGCCATTGTCGCCGCAAAGCGCGACCGGCGGCGCGACCATCGGCAGGCCGGCCTCGGTCGCAAAGCGGGTCAGTCCGCGCCGGATCGGCTGGTTGGCGGCAACGCCACCGGCGACCACCAAGGCCGTGGGCATGATCCCGGCCCCACGGCAGGCGCGCAGGCCCGCTCGCGTGCGGTCGACCAGCACGTCGACGACCGCTGCCTGGAAGGAGGCGCAGAGATCGGCGACGTCGCGGTCGGAGAGCGGCGCAATGCGTTCGGCCACCAGCCTGACCGCGGTCTTGAGGCCGGAAAGCGAGAAATCGGGATTGGGGCGCCCAGCCATCGGCCGCGGAAACTCGAAGCGTTCGGGATCGCCCTTCTCGGCTTCCCGCTCGACCGAGGGGCCGCCCGGATAGGCCAGACCGAGCATCTTTGCGATCTTGTCAAAAGCCTCGCCGACCGCGTCGTCGATGGTTCCGCCCAGGCGCAGATAATCGCCGACGCCGCGCACCGCCAGGAGCTGCGTATGCCCGCCCGAGACCAGCAGCAGCAGATAGGGAAAGGCAACGTCGTCGGTCAGCCGCGCCGTCAGCGCATGCGCTTCGAGATGGTTCACCGCAATGAAGGGGCGGCCGGTTACCAGCGCGATCGCCTTCGCCGTGGTCAGCCCGACCATGACGCCGCCAACCAGACCCGGCCCGGCAGCAGCAGCGACCGCGTCGATCTCGGAGGGCTTGAGTCCGGCATTCGCGAAGGCGCGAGCGACGATGCGGTCGATGGCCTCGACATGCGCGCGCGCCGCGATCTCCGGCACCACGCCACCATAAGCCGCATGTGCGGCGATCTGACTCAGGATCTCGTTGGACAGGATTTTGGCCTCGCCGGCGCGATCGACGCCAACGATTGCAGCCGCGGTCTCGTCACAAGTCGTCTCTATCCCCAGAACGCGCATGATCGATCGACAAATCTCGGACAGGTTTCGGCCGGAACAGGCCACAAGGAGAGGCGGGCGGAGCTCCGACGGTTTCGCGCCGGGGATTCCCTCGTATAGTGCGCCACGGAGCATAAGGCCAAGAGGCCGTGGAGTTCGCCGGCCAGCGGCCGGCATCAGGAAGACGCAAAGAGAATGAATGAGATCGCAGCTTCGGTTCGCGGACGCCAGGTCGGCCGCTTTGTCATCGGCACGCGCGGCAGCCCCCTGGCGTTGGCGCAGGCCAATGAGTTCGCGCGCCGCCTCGCCGAGGCTCATGGCTGGGCAAAGGACGAGCTGCCGCTCGAAATCATCGTCACGACGGGTGACTCCATTCGCGATCGCCCCCTCTCGGAGGCCGGCGGAAAGGGTCTGTTCACCAAGGAGATCGACCAGGCTCAGATCGAGGGCCGGATCGACTACGCTGTCCACTCCGCCAAGGATCTTCCCACCAAATTGCCCGACGGCCTCACCATCGCTGGCTATCTCCCCCGCGAGGATGTGCGCGACGCGTTGATCGCACGCGGCATTTCCCGCGTTGCGGACCTGCCGCAGGGCGCGGTCGTTGGTTCGGCCTCGCTGCGCCGCCAGGCCATGCTGAGGCGCGCCCGGCCCGATCTCGAGATCGTCCTGCTGCGCGGCAATGTCGCAAGGCGGCTGGAGAAGGTGGCGAGTGGAGAGATCGACGCGACCCTGCTCGCCATCGCCGGGCTGAAGCGGCTCGGGCTCGCCGACAAGGCAAGCGGCATCCTTTCCATCGAGGAATCGCTTCCGGCCGTCGGCCAGGGTGCGATCGCTGTTGCGGTTCGCATCGGTGACACCGCAAGCACGGAAGCTGTCCAGCCGATCCTTTGCCGTGACACCGGCATCGCACTCGCCGCCGAACGTGCCTTCCTGACCGAGCTCGACGGTTCCTGCCGGACACCGATCGCCGGTCATGCCACCGTCGAGGGCGACCGCTTCCATTTGCGCGGGCTGCTGCTCTCGCCCGACGGCAGGGCGATGGCCGAAGATAGCTGCAGCGGTCCCGTCAGCGAGGCCGCGGAACGTGGCGCCGAACTCGGACGCGCCTTGCGCGCCAGGGCTCCGGCGGGGATCTACTCATGAGGCCGGGTGTTCCATGAACGCCAACGACGCGACAGGAGGGCGCATGCGCGTATTCGTGTTCAGACCGCAGGCGGATGCCGAACGCAGCGCTCGCGCGCTCGCCGCCCATGGACATGAGCCGATCGTGGCGCCGCTTTTCGATGTGGTCCGCCTCGCCGAACCGGTACCCAAGGGCACATTCGCGGCGTTGATCCTGACCAGCGGCAATGCTGTGACGGCCCTCGCCGATGCCCCATCCGCCTGGCGGGACCTGCCGGTCTTCACCGTCGGGGCGCGGACGGCCGCGAAGATGCGCGACGCCGGTTTCGAGGATGCCCGCAGTGCCGATGGCGACCGCAACGACCTGATCGCTCTGGTCCAGCGCAACATCCCCACGCCGGCACGCCTGCTTCTGGTCGCTGGCCGGGACCGCCATGACGATATCGCGGAGCGCCTGGGCAAGGCTGGCTACGAGATCGCGAACTGGACGGCCTATGCGGCCGAGGCCAAGCCCAGCCTGCCCGAAGTGGCGGCCGCCAGCCTGCGGGATGGGCGCGCCGAAGCCGCACTTCACTATTCACCACGAGGCGCCCAGACCTTCCTCGCCCTGACACGCGCCTCCGCTCTCAGTGAACAGGCGCTGGAACTGACGCATGTCACGCTTTCGGCGGAGGTTGCGGCCCCCTTGATCGCAGCAGGCGCCAGCACGGTTCTGGTTGCGGAATACCCCGAAGAGGCGGCCCTGCTGGCCGCGCTGGATCAAGTGACCGCTCGCAATCGTCGCGCAGGGGATGTTAGACAGGCCGTGGCCGCGCCGGCCGGCGTCGAGACGGACAAGGATGCGATGAGCGAGCCGCAGACAGCCACGCCGCGCGGACGCCAGCGGCGAACTCCCCCGACCATCGACGGTAGGGTAGAGGCGGCAGTGACCACGACACCAGAAGCTGCTTCGGCAGAGACGGACCAGCCTCCCCCCGCAGCCACGCAACCCAGTGAATTCACACCCGGAATCACATCTCCGGCGCCTGAGCCCGTTGGCTTGGCTCCATCTGAGCCTGCGCCGCCCGTTTCAGGCGAGCCGTCTCCCCCTCCGCGGCTGCCATGGGCTGCTCTGGCCGCCACCGGCCTGATCGGCGGCATCCTTGGGGCGGGTCTCATGACACTGGTCGGTTCCCGCTCGACGCCCGATACCAGCGAACAGCAGATCGCCGAACTGAAGGGGCGCATAGAGACCCTGCAGCGCACGACGACCAATCTGCAAAGTGCTGTCACAAGCCTGCCCCAGCGCGCAGCGCTGGAGGCGCTCGATCGCCGGGTCAGCGCGACATCGGAAGCTGCCGCCACTGCCGCCGCGGAAGCAAAGACCGCCGCAGCACGGCTGGCGGAACTCGCAAACGCTCCCGCCCCGGCCACGGCCGAGAACAGCTCCGCCATCGCCGGGCTGACGCAACGCCTCGGCACCGTCGAGACGCTGGCCAAGTCCGCGGCCTCGCCGAGCCCGCAGGCATTTGCCGCCGCGCGCATCGTGCTCGCCGAACGCATCCAGGGCGCGCTTTCTGCCGGCAGGCCCTTCGCGGCCGATATCGCGGCTCTCGGCAAGGGCGGCGGCTCGGCCGAACAACTGGCCGCGCTCTCCGCCGTCGCCACAACCGGCGCACCGACGCAGGATGCGCTGCTGGCGCAATTCCGGGTTCATCGCGCCATGTTCGATCGCGAAATGACGCCGGCCGCCAAGGATTGGCAGGATCGCCTGCTTGGGCTCGCCAGCAAGGTCGTCACCATTCGCCCGGTCGGAGATACCGGCGCAAACGACCCTGCAACGCTGGTGATCCGCCTGGAGAATGCGCTTGCGCATAACGAATTCGGCAAGGCCGCCGGCCTCTGGGCTCAATTGCCCGAGCCGGCGCGGCGGGACAGTGCCGAGTTCGGCACCAGTTTGCAGAGGCGCGCTGCCGCTGACGCCGCGATCGGCAGGATTGCACAGGATGCGGTTGCCGCGCTCGGCGCGGGTGGCTGACGGAGGATAGCGTTCAATGGTTCGCGTGCTGCTCTATCTCTTTGTCATTGCCTGCCTCGCGGCTGGTGCCGTCTGGCTGGCCGACCGCCCCGGCGAGGTCTCGGTCCTCTGGCAGGGCTACCGCATCGAGACGAGCGTCGCGATCGCGGCAATCGGCGTCATCATCCTGGCCTTCCTCGCCATGCTCGGATGGGCCGCGGTGCGCTTCGTTCTGGGCCTGCCCTCGGCCTTCAGCTTCGCCTCGCGAGCGCGACGTCGGGCCCGCGGCTTCGAGGCCGTCTCCCGTGGCATGGTCGCAATCGGTGCGGGTGATCCAGTGGCTGCCGGCCGCTACGCCGTCGACGCCMGCAAGTTTTCCGGCAACGAGCCGCTGACCCTGCTGCTCGAAGCACAGACGGCCCAGCTCTCGGGTGACAGGGGCCGGGCGGAAGCCGCCTTCAAGGCCATGCTCGACAAGCCGGAAACTCGCGTGCTCGGCCTGCGCGGTCTCTTCGTCGAGGCCCGTCGCCGTGGCGACATGACGGCTGCGCGCGCCTTCGCGGACGACGCCGTGCGGCGCTCCCCCTCGCTTGCCTGGGCCAATGACGCCCTGCTCGATTTCCACACCAGCGCCGGAGACTGGCAAGCAGCGCGCACAGCCGTCGAACGCCGCGCCGCCCTGCGTCTCGCCGAAAAGGCGGATGCCAAGCGCCAGCGCGCTGTGCTGCTGGCGGCGGAAGCCCTCGACGCGAAGGGCAGCGAACCGGAGAAGGCCTTGGCCGCCGCCCTGGAAGCGACAAAACTCGCCCCAGGCCTCACGCCGGCAGCTGCCCTTGCAGGGCGCATGCTCGCCGAGCGCGGCGATATCCGAAAGGCCGCCAAGCTGCTCGAAGCCGCCTGGCGCGAGGTCCCGCATCCCGACATCGCCGCCGCTTATCTCGATGTGCGCCCCGGTGACAGCGCGCAGGACCGGCTCGCACGGGCCGAAACGCTCGTAAGGCTGCGTCCGGCCGATCCGGAAGGCGTGCTGGCTCTGGCCGGCGCGGCGATCCATGCCCGTGATTTCGCCAAGGCCCGCCAGGCGCTGAAGCCGCTGCTGGCCGGCGGTGCGTCCGTCCGCGTCTGCCTGCTCATGGCCGAACTCGAAGAGGCCGAACATGGTTCGGCCGGCCGGGTTCGCGAATGGCTCTCGCGCGCCACGCGCGCGCCGCGTGACGCAGCCTGGGTCGCGGACGGGCTGGTCTCTGACCATTGGCTGCCCGTCTCGCCGATTTCCGGGCGCCTCGATGCCTTCGTCTGGACGGTTCCTCCGGCGACACTCGTCAGCCAGGCGCCGGCGATCGACGATGTGCTGGCCGATCTCGACGATTCCGCACCGCTGCTGGAAGGGCGTGCCGAGACGATGGCACCCGTCGAGACCGCCAAACCGGTGATCGAGCAGGCAACGCTCGTCGCACCCGAGCCGGCGAAAATCGAGCCCGCGAAGCCTGCAGGGGACGAGAAGCCTGCGACCGAGCCTGTCGCCAAGGGTGAACCGGCCGTCGCGGCCAAGCTCCCAACTCCGGTCGCCGAGGCGACAGTGGCTCCTGCGACCTCAGCCTCGGTCCGCGATCATCGCCCCTCCCCGGTGATCTTCCCGGTATCGCACGCACCGGACGACCCGGGCCCCGAAGACGTTCAACCGGCCACGGCCGCCAAGGCAAAGTTCCGCCTCTTCGGCTGACCGGCGAGCGCGCCGGCCAGCGCGCTCGCCTCGTCTGCACGGGCGATCGCGCGAAAAGGGGTGCGGGTCTCCCTCCCGCCCCTTATAGCGGTCTGCATGAACACCGAACCTACTGCCCCACTATCGACCTCCCCGGACAACGCAGAGGGCGTCAGCCTGCATGTCGCTCCGGAGCAGGCAGGAATGCGCCTCGACAAGGCGCTCGCCATGCTTGCCGGCGAAATCTCACGCGCCCGCCTGCAGCAGGTCATCCGGGAGGGTGGTGTGAGCCTCAACGGCGCGATCGCAGGCGATCCGAGCCGGAAGGTCGCCGCCGGCGACGTCCTGACCCTGGTCATGCCTGCGGCCAGGCCGCCCGCGCCCCTGGGCCAATCGATCCCGCTCGAGGTCGTCTATGAGGACGATGCTCTGATCGTGATCAACAAGCCGGCCGGCCTCGTCGTTCATCCCGCGGGGGGACATGAGGACGGTACTTTGGTCAATGCGCTGATCGCTCATTGCGGAGACAGCCTCTCCGGCATTGGTGGCGTCAGGCGACCCGGCATCGTGCATCGGCTCGACAAGGATACCAGCGGGCTTCTCGTCGTGGCCAAGACCGACAAGGCCCATCAGGGGCTTGCCAAGCAGTTTGCCGACCATGGCCGCACCGGGCCGCTGGAGCGCGCCTATCTCGCGCTGGTCTGGGGTACGCCGCGCCGGCCGCATGGCACGATCGAGGCCGCCCTCGAGCGTTCACACCGCAATCGCGAGAAGATGGCGGTCGTTGCCGAAGGCCGCGGCCGCGAGGCAATCACCCACTTCACCGTTCTGGAGCGCTATCCGCCGCTGCTTCGCGGGCAGGAGGAAACCGAAGCCCTGGCCAGCCTGATCGAGTGCAGGCTGGAAACTGGTCGCACGCATCAGATCCGCGTCCATATGAGCCATCTCGGTCATCCCTTGCTGGGCGACCAGCTCTATGGCTCCGGCTACATGACCAAGGCAAGCCGCCTTCCTGACGGCGCACGCGATGCACTGGCCGCCCTCGGCCGGCAGGCACTGCATGCAACGGTACTCGGCTTTGCCCATCCGGTGACGGAGGCGGAAATGTATTTCGAAGCGCCTCCGCCTGCCGATTTTGCAAATCTGCAAGCGGAACTCGCGGCCCTGTGAGCTAATCTGGCCACTTCGCCCACTTTCCGCCAAGCTCCATTGGCATATAATGAGGCTTGGATGCGGATGGCTTAAGGGGCGCCGCATGGGGCCGGGCTCGACGAACCCTCACAGGGTTCGCGCGTTGGTTCAGGCACATCATCCAAAACCTGCGCGAGGGTCGTTCGCGCGGTTGGCTTGCCGCGAAGCGGGAGCCAGGAAAGGAGAAACGAGCATGGCGATTGCATCGCTGCCCGTCATGTCCGCGGAGGGCGGACTTTCACGTTATCTCGAAGAAATTCGCAAGTTCCCGATGCTGGAGGAATATATCCTGCGCTCCTGGTCGCTGGTGAAGATGGGCACCACCGCCAACCAGAAGAAGCTGTTCTTCAACCTGCGCAAGGCGAAGAGCAAGATTTCGGCACTTGGCGAGGGCGATCTCAAGCCGGATCAGGTCAAGACGATCGCGACCAAGCTCGGCGTCAACGAGCAGGACGTCATCGACATGAACCGCCGCCTCGGCGGCGATGCGTCGCTGAACACGCCGTTGCGCGAGGATGGCGAGGGCGAATGGCAGGACTGGCTCGTCGACGACAGCGAAAGCCAGGAACGTCGCCTGGCCGACTCCGAGGAAAGCGACAACCGCCACCAGGCGCTGCGCGAAGCACTGACGGTGCTCAATCCGCGCGAACGCCGGATCTTCGAGGCTCGGCGCCTGGCCGATGACCCGATCACGCTAGAGCAACTCTCCGAGGAATTCGGGGTCTCGCGCGAACGCGTCCGGCAGATCGAGGTTCGCGCGTTTGAGAAGGTGCAGGAAGCGGTCAAGAAGGCCTTGACCAGGATCGAAGCACCGCGCGCCGCCCTGCCCGCGAACTGAGACCTGAATTCATCGGCAGCACGATACGAAAAGGGGGCGGTGACGCCCCCTTTTCTGTTCAGTAGAGCGGCGCCAGGGGCTGCAGGGGCAGCCGGAACGGCCCGAGATAGACCCGACCCTCGCGCAGGACGACCGGCGGCAGAGGCGTAAGCCCAGGTGTGCCGCCGCTCGGCTTGCCACCAAGCAGTCCGCCAAGACCAGCGGCAAGACCACCGAGCTTTATGCCGCCAATCCGGTCGATGCCGGCGACACCGGCATCGATCTGACCGGACAGGCGATGCGTCTGGTCGAGCAGCAGACGCCCGCTCGCCTCGAGCCGGGCAGCCCCCTTTGTCATCAGCAGTCGCATCAGTTCGATCTGCCCGCCGGTGGTACGCCAGGCTTCGAGCGCATCGGGATTGAACCCGGCCTTGAACGCCAGCGATTGCGTCAGACTCGCCTGCATCTCGACATCACCAGGTTCAGTGGTTCCGAGCAGCGCATCGAGCGCGGGCAGCACCGAGCCTTTCGCTGTCAGCGCAAGATCCGCCACCTGCTCGGTCGCAAAACGCGCCGGGTTTCGGCGCAGATGCACGTCCAGCTGATTGGCGCGCCAGGTTTCGTCGCTCGCGCCGGGCGCGGTCAATGTCGCATTCGGCTCGACCAGCACCATGGAGAAACGCTCGGGCTCGCGCTCTTTCAACGCCAGGCTGGCCTCGAGCTGACTCCAGCCGAGATCAAGTTTGCGGCCTTCAGGCAGGGCAGCCTGCAGCGGCCCCTTCACCTCCAGGATGACGAGGCCGGGCGTATAGATCTGTCCGACCGCCACACTCGGGCCAGTCTCGACCTTGACCGTATCGCCCCAGCGCGACGAGGTCAGCGTCAACCCCGCGCAGCGGACCTCGATCCGAAAGGGAAAGCCTGCGACGGAGCGATCGCTGCATGTCCACGTTCGGCCCATCTGCGCCTCGCGGGCAACAACGCGGTCAAGCCCCTCGACCACCCGCCCTTTGACGACGAACCAGAAGCCGGACCAGGCCAAGGCCAGCAGCACGAGCAGAGCGAAGGGCGCATAAAGCCAGAAGCGGCCTCGGCGGCGCTCGGAAGGGAGGTCGGTCATGCAGCAGCGATCCATTGCGCGAAAGCGGCCGGATTGTTAGCTCCCGGTCGCAGGAAGCGCCAGACCCGCCATTCTCTCGGCCGATTCGAACGCTTCCTTCGTCAAGCAGCTTCTGACGGCGAAACTGTGGGATAACGATGACAGCGAATGCAGCTTCTGACGATCTGTGGGTCTTCGGCTACGGTTCGTTGATCTGGCGCCCCGGCTTCGCCTTCGAGGAAAGCGTGGCGGCCCGACTCAACGGCTATCATCGCTCGCTCTGCGTCTTCTCGCATGTCCATCGCGGCACCCCGGAACGGCCGGGCCTCGTGCTTGGGCTCGATCGTGGCGGCATTTGCCGAGGGCTCGCCTTCAGGGTGGCGCCCCCCCATGCCGCCGGGACCATCGCGTATCTGCGCGAGCGCGAGCAGGCGACCTCCGTCTATCTCGAACGCCAACTGCCCGTCAGGCTCGAGGACGGCCGCCGTATCCGGGCGCTGGTCTATGTGGCCGACCGCAAACACCTGCAATATGCTGGCCGCCTGCCGGCCGAGGAATTACTCAAACTGGTGCGCCAGGGCCGCGGAAGCTCCGGAGAGAACCCCGACTATGTCCTGCGCACGCATGATCACCTGCGCAAGATGGGCATCTTCGACCCGGTCCTGAGCCATCTGGCTCATGTGCTGGCACCCGGTCTGCCCGAGCCACGCCCGCCGCTCTAAGCCTCACACCTGCGGCATCAGGTCGAGCAATGCAGCCCGGCGACTCAAGCCGTCCTCGGCGAGCAGATGGATATGGATCTCGCTCGCCCCGGCAAGCACGACGGACCGGCGCCAGCGCGTCAGCGCAGCTTCAATCCCGAAGGGACCGCTCTCGCGCGCCGCGATAATCTGCCGGTCCTCGGATACCGCGAGCAGCACGGCATCGCTGAAGCCGAGAGCATGATCGTCCGTGACCGAAAAGACCGAGGCGACATAGCGGCGCCCTGATCGACCACGCCAGGCGGTGAAGCGACGCTCGCCCAACCCTGCGGTGCTGCGCAGCGGYATTTCGCGCGCATCCGCACCGGGTTCGATGCTCCATTCGTCTAGCTTAAGGGCGAGAACAGGCATTTGTTCCTCCTTTGTTCCGAACAAAAAGAGAACAAATTTGAACGCCTGTCAAGCATGGCCCGCCTTGCGGGCGGAATGCGCCACCGGGGCTCGTCTAAGCGAGGGGGTCCTGCCCGATCCTGGCGAGTTCGCCGCGCCCCGTGGCGAGCAGCTTGTCGCTGGCAGTCTCGATGCGATCCTGCAACTGCGCCTGGAAAGCTTCCTTCGACATGCCGGGCAGGATCGGCGGCAGGATCTCGACGCGAATCGTTCCAGGGCGGCGCAGGAATTTGCGGCGCGGCCAGTAGAGCCCCGAGTTGAGCGCGACCGGCACGCAGGGCACGCCGAGCTCGGCATAGAGATGTGCGACGCCGAACTTGTAGGCCGGCGGCGCCCCGGCCGGACGGCGCGTTCCTTCCGGGAAGATCAGGAGCTGGCGGCCGTTCTGGCCAAGCTCGACCTTGGCGCGGCGGGTCACATGCGAGAGAGCCCGTGCCCGCGCGCCACGATTGACCGGAATCATGCGCATCTTCCACAGGCACCAGCCGAAGAACGGGATCCAGGTCAGTTCACGCTTCAGGATGAAGACCGGGTCCTGGAAGATAGTGACGAGCGCAAAGGTCTCCCAGAACGACTGGTGTTTCGCGGCCACCATCATGCCGCCCTGCGGAATATTCTCGAGACCGCTAATCTCATAGCGGGTTCCAGCCGTCACCCGCATGAGCCACAACGCACTGCGCGCCCAGGTCAGGGCGACCCACAGCATATAGCGCCGCGGCAGGACAAGCGCGGGCAACGCCGCGAAAATCAGCCACAGGATCAGGTTCAGATAGAACAGGACGTTGAAAAGGAGCGAGCGCAGCACGAGCATGGCGCGCAAAGAGCGCGCCGGCTCGCCGACGTCAAGCGCCGCGCTCCTCCGCCCCCAGGCGCGTGCGCTTTTCGTTCTCGGGGCCGAGCACGCTGGCAGGCTTGGAGGAGACCGGCTTTCGCCCGCCGATGATCACCGACAGGCGCGATGTTTCCGGATCGTCCTCCAGCATGCTGCGTAGCCGCGCCACCAAGTATTTCACATATTCCGGGACGAGCACCCTGGCGACGCGCCATTCGTTCCACCAGCTCGATGCATCGATATGCTCGGTCACCACCGGGTGCGGCACGACGCGAACGCCTGGCATGGCGTGGCTGAACTCGGCCAGCGCCCGCGGCATATGATAATTGGAGGTCACCAGCAGCAGTGACTTGAAGTCGTGCCTGCGGACCCAGCGGCGTGCCTCGATGGCATTGCCGATGGTGTTGCGGGCGCGATAGTCGAGATCGACGCAACAGCCGAGCAGCTCGCGCGCGGAGGGATTGAGCTTTGCAAGCTCCTCACGGCCGGTGCGCTCGTTGACACCGCTGATCAGCAAGCGCGACCCACGTTCGGCCCCGAGCAGGCCGATGGCATCGCCGACGCGCTGGGCCCCGCCGGTCACGACGACGATCGCATCCGTACGCGGCGCGACCGTCGGCTCGCGCTGTTCGATCCTGGCAATGAAACCGGCATAACCACCGGCGAGCGCGAGCGCGAGCAGKGCAGCAACGGCAAGGGTCAGGCGCCATGCCCAGACTCCTGCAGAGCTCCTCCTGCTCGTCGCGGTCGGCGACATCGCGTTGTCCCCCCCCCTCACCGGCAGCTGTCCGTGTCTGATTCCCATCATCACCATGTCTTGCCAGGCTAAACCGGCAATCGGGCATAAGGGCGACGTGAAAAGTCGTCCTCCGCCCCAGAGATTAAGACTTCACTACCCCAGCACCCGCAAATAATGGCGCACGGTAAACCGCGAAACGAGACCGGATATCGCCGCCACCACCATCGCCACCAGAAGCACAGCGGCATAACCCGACCAGCCGATCTCGAAAGCACCAAACATGGCCTGAATCTGCTCTGACCCCGGCGACGAACTCCAGCTGGAAGCGAGCCAGCCCAGAATGGCGATGGCCACGATTGCAGCAAGCCCTCCAGCCGCGCCCCCCTTGAGCCCGAGCCTGACGAACCGCGCCTGGAATTCCCGCGCGATGAAGTCATCATCAGCTCCGACAAGATGCAAGACCTCGACGCTGTCGCGGCTGCCGGCCATTGCTCCGCGCGTCGCAAAGGCCACGGCCAGCGCCGCGGCGGTCAGGACCAGCAGAACGACGACGACACCGGCAAGGATGATGGTGTTGGCCATGGTCGAGAGGCGGCGCAGCCAGAGGCGGTGATCGTCCAGGCTCGCGGTCGGGACGTCGCGCCGCAGCGTTTCCTTGAAAGCCGCGATTTCCGCCGAATTGCCGCTGCGCAGCTTCAACACGATCAGCCGCGGCACGGGCAGTTCGACGAGATCGAGCCCCGCGCCCAGCCAGGGCTCGAGCAGCTTGTCCGACTCCGCCTTCGGTACGGCGCGCACCTCGTCGACGCCGGCAACGGCACGTGCCATCTCGACCGCGCGCGCAACGTCGCTCTCGATATTGCGGCGTGTGTCCGGCCGAATCTGGATCGTCATCTCATTGGCGACGGCACCGCGCCACTGCTCGGAGGCGTGTGCGGCGAGCAGCGCCGCGCCGGCACTGAGGGCCGCGAGAAAGGTCAGGATCGCGATCACCGCGACCAGCGCCCGGCCGGCAGCCGAATCGACCGGAACCAGCGGCTGGTCCCGTCGGAGATTGAGTGGGAGCGCGCGTTCACGCGGTTCCCCATCCTGCTCGAAGTCAGCTGTCGACATGAAGATGGCCGTCGGCAATGACAAGGCGCGGAGCATCATAGAGCTCCATCAGCGCGAGATCGTGGGTTGCGATCACGACGGCGGTCCCGAGCGACTGCAATTCCATGAACAGGCGCAGCAATCGCCGGCCGAGCGCCGGGTCGACATTCCCGGTGGGCTCGTCCGCCAGCAACAACTCCGGCCGCCCGATCAAGGCGCGCGCGATCGCGGCGCGCTGCTTCTCGCCGCCCGAGAGAATGGTCGGTACGGCATGCATGCGCTCGCCGAGACCGACCCAGCGCAGCAGTTCGACGACCTCCGCGCGGTAGCTCGTCTCTTCCTTGCCGAGCACGCGCAGCGGCAACGCGACATTCTCGTAGACCGTGAGGTGATCGAGCAGGCGAAAATCCTGGAACACCACCCCCATGCGGCGACGGAAGGCCGTGAGCGTCGTCGCATCCAGCCGCGACACATCCTGGCCGAACAGGTTCACCAGCCCGCGCGTCGGCTTCAGAGCCATTAGCACGAGCCGGATCAGGGTCGTCTTGCCGGCGCCGGACGGGCCGGTCAGATACTGGAACGAGCGCGGCGCGATGCTGAAGTTGATGTCCTTCAGCACCTCGGGGCCCATGCCGTAACGCAGACCGACATTCTCGAACCGAACCAAGCCCTCGTCCCTTCGGAGCAAGCCCGGCAGTCGCGGGCATCCCTTGCGAATCTCGACCGCGATCCTACACCGCAAGCCGGTGCCGGCGGAAAGCCGGCCGATCTTCAAACCATGCAGTACAGGTTCTTCACGGGGCGTTAACCATAAATCCCTCCAATGGGTCGAGACCTCCACGAGCCGCACGCGAGAGCTTGAATCGCGCTGCGCCAGGGAAGAAATCTGCAGCGGCACCTGAGCCGCGCGTACCGGTGCCATTGCGAAAGAGTCATTCGCCAAACCATGCTGATCGTCTGCCCGTCCTGCTCCAGCCAATATGAACTCGATGCGGCCAAACTTGGCCCGTCCGGGCGCAAGGTGCGTTGCGCCAAATGCGAGACGCGCTGGCATGTCGAGGCGGAGCCCCAGCCGGTCACATTTCCCGATGCGCCGAGCAGCGAGGAAACGACCGCGCTGCTCGACGAAGAGCTGCGCCGCGCTGCCGAGATCGAGGAACAGGTGTCCGCACTCACAGCCGAGCGCGCGGCCCTGGCCGAAGGCGATGAACCAAGCCGCCCTGGAGCCAGGCCGCGCGGTCGCCGTTCTGCGCGCACAGGTCGAAAGGCCGCCCCCGTGCCGCTGGGCACCCGGATGCGAGCCATGGCYGCGCCGGCGCTCGCGATCGGCGGTCTCGCCGTGCTCGGGCTGCTTGTCTGGAAACGGGACGTGGCGGTCCGTGGCGCTCCCCAGCTCGCTGTCGTCTTCGAGAAGATCGGCCTGCCGGTGAACGTGCGCGGCCTCAGCCTGACGGGCATCGAGAGCGGGGTCGTGCAGGACGCGCAAGGCCGCTTCCTGGTGGTCGAGGGCGATGTCACCAACATCACCAAGACCGTCGCCAAAGTGCCGCAAATCGAGGTCGCCGTGCGCGATTCGGCTGGCCAGACCCTCTATACCTGGGCAACGGAGCCGCCGCGCCCGACCCTGGAACCCTCCGAGCTCATCCGTTTCCGAGCCCGGCTCGCGGCCCCGCCGGAGGCCGGGCAATCCGTGCTGGTGCGCTTTACCGCCGCCAAGTCGGCCGGGATCGCCAGCGCACGCTGATCAGACAACGGTCGAGGTTGCCCGCGCCTTCACCTCGCCGCACTATCCCGCTGCAAGCGATCGTATAAACCTGCGATTGGAACCAGACTGCGCAGCGTGCTGCGCCAAACGGGCGGCCGGCATCCGGCGAGACCCGAAAGGACACTGACGACGATGACTCAGCCCCTACGCATCCGGGTGCTCTACGAAGAGGCCGCGATCGCCAAGCGGAACGAGGAAATGGCACGCGAGATCGCTGCCGCCTACCCGCCCGACCTGCTGGTCGTCGCAGTGCTCAAAGGCAGTTTCATGTTCGTCGCCGACCTCATCCGGGCCATGCATCGCGCCGGCATGACGCCGCAGGTCGAATTCGTCCATCTCTCGAGCTATCGCGCTGCGACCATTTCCTCCGGGCAGGTCGAAATCCTGCGCGACGTGCAGAGCGACGTTCGTGGCCGTCAGGTGCTGCTGGTCGACGACATCCTCGAATCCGGCCGAACCCTCGCCTTCGCCAAGGACCTGCTGGCCGCCCGTGGCGCATCGCGCGTTTCCACAGCGGTGCTCCTGGAAAAGCCGGCCAAGCGCGCCGTCAACATCCAGGCCGATTATGTCGGCTTCGACTGTCCCGATTACTTCGTTGTCGGCTACGGCATGGATGTCGCACATTCCTATCGACAGCTGCCCTATGTCGGCGTCATCGAGACTGCCGATCAGGCCGGCCTTCCAGGTATCTGAACGATGTCACGTATTCTGGTCGTCGACGATGAGGAAAGCCTGCGCGCCCTGGTGGCGCGCGGTCTCACGCTTGACGGACATGTCTGCATGATGGCGGGCGACGGCGCCGAAGCGCTGGAGATTCTCATGGCCGAGAAGGGGCGTTTCGACCTCCTGCTCACCGATATCCGCATGCCGCTGATGGACGGGATCGCGCTCGCGCTCGCCGCCAAACAGGAGTTTCCGGACCTGCCCATCATGCTGATGACGGGCTATGCCGAGCAGCGTGAGCGCGCCAAGAGCCTGGAGGCAATCGTCTCGGAAGTGATGACGAAGCCCTTCACCATCGCCGAATTGCGCACCACGGTCATGCGCGTGATCGAACGCTCGATCGGCTGAACATCGCGCTTATACCGGTATCACGCGCTCCAGGCGATTCATCGGGCCGGAGAATGCCGACCTTTGGCGACAGCCGCAGACTTTCGTCGCGGCATTTATTGCAACCGAGTTGCAGCTGCATTGACGGGTTTTGCTCGACCTGTCATCCTGCTCTTGCAAATGAATTGCAGGTCGGGGTCGAGCATGACGATCGATGTCGTGAGCACGTCGAAGGATGTCGCGGACGCGGCACACCCCGCCGGGTGGCAACGGCCGCGGGGTGATCCGTCGCTGCTGGACGTCTTTCGATCGATCCCGGTTTCGGCCAAGGCCACTCCCTGGCGCAAGTTCCTCACATTTCTCGGGCCGGGCTATCTGGTGGCCGTCGGCTACATGGACCCTGGCAACTGGGCGACCTCGCTCGCGGGCGGCGCGCAGTTCGGCTACGCGCTGCTGGTCGTCGCACTCGTCTCCAATATCATGGCGATCATCCTGCAGTCGCTTTGCGCGCGGCTGGCGGTCGCGACAGGCAGGGACCTTGCGCAGGCCTGCCGTGATGCCTATCCGCGCTGGGTTTCGTGGCCGCTCTGGATCTTTGCGGAACTGGCGATCTGCGCGACCGACCTCGCCGAGGTCATCGGCACGGCAATCGGCCTCAATCTGCTCTTCGGAATTCCGCTCGAAATCGGCGTATTGATCACCGCGCTCGATGTCTTCGTCATCCTCTGGCTGCAGACCAAGGGTTTTCGCTGGATCGAAGCCTTCATCATCACGCTGCTGGGCGTCATCGCCGTCTGTTTCGCCGTCCAGATCGCACTCGCCGATCCGGACTGGGGCCAGGTCATTCGCGGC